>JAXDQG010000189.1:0-6800 GCA_034667945.1 Acidimicrobiia bacterium
AGAGCCGGAGCGGTCCCGGTCGGTGACAGGCGCGCAGGGCGGCTTTCTTGGCCGGCATGAACTGCCAGAGTGCAGCCACTGCCAGCGCAGCGGCCGTGATGGGGGCGACCCGCAGGGAGCTCACGTCGAAAATGCCCATGACAGCCTGGACGACCGCCTCCACCACGCCGTGGAAGGCAGCCCACACCGCCAGATAGGCGCCGGACGCAGCCGCCATGGCTCGATAGCGCCGGCGCTTCAGGGCGTTACGGCGCACGTAGACCGCCAAGATTGCGAGGACGGGCCACATCATGGCGATGGGCGTGACCATGGCGTGGGCGAGGTGGGCCAACGCCCCGGCGGTGGGGCTACTGCCGGGGCCGGCCCCAGCCCGCCCCGACGGCCAGGACACTCCGACATTGGCGTGGCTGAGCAGCAGGACGATCCAAGCGAGCGCGCCGAACACGGCGCCGACGATGGCCTCGCGGGCCAAGCCGGCGCCGGTTGACCCTCTTCTGGCGACGGACCAGCGACGTCGCTGGACGGGCGTCGAAGAGGCGACGGCAAATGTGGTCAACGGCCTGCCTGGGTCGGACCCCAGCAAACGAGCAAGGGGCTACTCGGGAGGCGCCGCGAACAGGGCCACTCGTCCAACCCGCATGGTGGCCGGCGCGCTGTTGACCCCGGTCGACGCTCCCCGTTCGAGCGGCGCGTCCTGGACGTCGGTGACGTCGTCCTCGTCGGGCGGGTCCAGGGTGAGCGGCCGGAAGACGACCTCCACTCCCTGTGGGAGGCCGCCGCGTGCGTCAGCCAGCAGCGGCATGGTCTCGGTCACGTCGAAGACGTAGTGCAGCGGATGAGCCTCCTCGGTGGAGGTGGCCTGGACGTCCGCGCCGAAGAACGACACGGTCCCTATCTGATGCTCCTGCGGGCTGCCGCCCGCACCGGGCGCGCTCATGTACACCGCGTAGACGACATTCGGCGCGGCGTCCGCGGCGATGTCGTCGAGCTGCAGGTACAGGCGATTGGGGCTCGTCGGCCCACCGCGGGTCCGGGCTGCGGCCGAGGGCGCGACCCTGGACGCGGTGGCCGCATCGACCGCTACGCCGACGCGGGCTGCGTCGCCCCGTAGGACGACCGGCGTTGCGCTCGCCCCGACGAGTTGTGGCTCGGCTGTTGAGCCACCGTTGGAGGCGCCACCGTTGGAGGCGCCGCCGTTGGAGGAGCCGGAGGCGGCTCCGAACCCGCCGCCGTTGCCGCCGCCGGTGCTACGGACGTCAGTGGACCCGGGAGCGCTCATGCCGACCATTGCCGGGATGGGCTCGCCGCGAGTCGGCTGGCCGCGGGTGCCTCCAGCCGTCGTCGCCGTACCGGCAGCCGCGCCGACCGGCACGGGCAAGGTGTCGTAGGTGTAGTTCAGGGCAGCGACCGTGTCGATCACACCGGCGGGCGTGATCGCCACAGTTGTGCCGTTCTCGTCGAAGAAGGTGAAGCTCTGGTTGAGCCAGGAGGCTGCCGTGGGATTGGCGTTGTTGCGGGCCCACTCTGACCAGATCCGGTCCAGGTTGCAGTGGTGCAGCCAGAAGATCGGGTCGAGGGCCGCAGTCTGGAAGCGGCTCATCCAGCCTCCACCGCCGACGATGACATGGACGTCGCCGTGGGGGTTCAGCTCGAGCTTTCCGGGACCGTTGGCCTGGAACGACGAGGGCGTCACCGAGCCGCCGAATCCGCGCATCGGACCAGTGCTGAAGCTGGTCAGGGCGCGGGCCTGGGCGCTGGAAACCGTCAGCCTCGAGCCTCTGTTCACCTGCGGATCGCGGGCAGTGGCCCGGAGCGGGTTCGTGCCTCCGCCCGGCAGCGTCGCCTCCCGGAAAGCGCGTGGGAGCGCCCTGGTCTGCGGGTTCTCGTAGTCCCAATAGGGGAGCGCCCAGTCAGATGGGCCCCCGGCGCTGACCACTGCCGCCCGCACGATCCGCTCGAAGTAATAGAGGTAGCCGCGGTGCCAGGCCAGGAAGTACCACCCGCCGTGCTGGCAGCTGTTCCACGCTGTGCGTGCCGGCGTGGTGTCGGTGCCGTGGATCGATGCCTGGTATGTCCAGCTCGTGGGATCGTTGGCCGGTCGCTGACGCATCAGCGCGACCGCCCTGGCGTACCACTGCAGGTTGTTGGTCCACGCTGGCGTGGCCGCCACGCGTGCTCGCGTCATCACCATGAGAGCCCTCCTACCCCTGTCGGTTGCGCTCACTGGCGTTCGCGTGCGGCGGCGGCCTTCCTCGGCTACTCCGAACCGGTTCGTGGTCGGCCACAGTGAACGTTCAGCTCTGGCACCCCTCGCCTCTTGCCGCGCGACAGCGGGACCGCGCACACGGCAACCACCTAGTCACCGAGAGAGACTAAACCACCACACGGTCGCCTGTCAGCGAATTCGCCAGAGAAGCGACAGGGCAGCCGTAGGGCGCGCTGCTGGCGGGAGGCGACGGGAGAGCGTCGGTTGCGCAGCGTTACGCCAGCGTGGGCGGGCCGCCAAGGGCAGCAGCGGCCGGCTGTCCCAGTCTGGCCGGCCGGGTCTCAGCTGATGTGGTTTTCCGGGTCTCACCTGATGTCGTTGTAGACCAATTCGCCGAGTCGGATGGCGATGTCGTCGTCTTCATCCGTCCAGCGGTCGACTTCGCGCAGTTGCTTCGACGGAGGAGGGGACGTTTCGCTGGGGCGCGAGGTGCTGATGGCCTTTCTCCACACGGAAAAGGGCTCCAGGCCGTCGACGAACGCTTGCCTCAATGCCTGGATGTACGCCTCTTTCGATTGTCGGATCTGCTCGAGCAGCTCCTTGCTAGTTGTCTCGTCCGGCATCGTTACGTCCTTCGGCGTTGGGGGGTTGTGGCGGCTGCACGAATGCAACTGACTCGTACGTGTTTTGGGGTGTTGGTACTGGTTCGGTCGAGACCGCGGAGGTGGAGTTGTCGTACGGCAACGAACGAGGCAAGGCCGCCGTGTTCGTTTGTAGCGGCTTCTTTTGCAGCGATTCGACGGGGGCCGTCGCTCGGGTCCCCGCTCGGGCAGGCGGGGCTGCCGTTGTCGAGGACGTGACAAATAACGGTCGCTATCGGTGAGCAGCTTGACCGATTTCTTGAAGCGCTCCGGCCGGCCTCCCGGATCCGCCCGTAGACGATTACCGCGCTGGGGGCCCCCAGCTGGCGCGCGGCCACGCGGACGAGGGATGCGGCCCTGTCTCGGCTCGGACGATGCTCCGGCGCGAGGTCAGACTTTCCAGAGGAGAATGAGCGTGTCCGACACCGAACGAGCGACAGGCACGCCAGATTCGCAATATGGCCTGGTCAGCGTCCTCTACCACTCCCTGCAGGGTGGCGAGACCCTCCAGAGCTACGTGGATGATGCGCGGCGAGCGGGCGATGCCGAACTGGCCGACTTCTTCCGACGGGTGCAGGAGGAGGACCGCAACCGGGCGGGTGAAGCCAAGCGGCTGCTGGCTGGACGGCTACAGCTGGCTGCTCGCTGAGCGTGTTGGAGCAAGGCCACGGACGTCGACGATGAGCAAACCGCTCCCTCCTCCCGCCGACCCCGGCGCTTGACCTTGATCGGGCCACCGGGCTCGGGCAAAGGAACCCAGGCCGCTGCCCTTGCCGCGCGGCTGGGGGTGCCGGTGGTGTCAACCGGCCAGTTGATCCGCGACCACGGGGCGGACGGCGGCGCGCTCGATCAGTGGAGGTCGCTTGCCGAGCGCGGGGAGTTGGTCCCTGACACGGTGATCTTGACCGCACTCCACGAGGTGCTCGGCTCGACGGAAACTTCGCGGGGCTATGTGCTCGACGGCTTTCCCCGAACCGTTGCCCAGGCCGAGGATCCCTCGGGGCCGCACGTCGATGTGGCTGTCCGTCTGGATGTTCCCGACGAGGTGGTGCGGGAGCGGCTTGCCGGAAGGCGGGCTGCAGGGCGCACGGACGACGATCCGGAGACCGTCGAGCGTCGCTTGCAGGTGTATCACTCCGAGACTGAGCCAGTAGCTGACATGTACGGGAAGAAAGGCACGCTGCGCTCCGTCGACGCTACGCGGCCGCCCGACGAGGTGACCGAGGCGATCCTCGACGCCCTTGGAGACTGACCTGGGCTGCTGTCTGGGCGAGTCCTCATGAGGTATGGCGCTGCAGTTCTCTCGTGCGGTGATACACGGCCAAGCCACGACGAAGTTTCCTGATCTTCGAGCCGATCATCACACTGAAGATGAATGTGTGTAGACCCAACAGGATCGTAAACATGATCGTCTCGTCGCGGTCCTGCATGTCCATCGTCTCGTAGAGGGAGATGTAGAGGTAGCCGCAAATCAGGAGCATGGCAGCCCAGTAGGCCATTTGCACGATTGGGTTCAGGACTTCGCGTGCGCGACCGCGCTCGTCCAGCGCGGCGATTCGGTCCTCCTCGTCCTCGATGCGAGCGGCGAGATTCTCTCGATACACGTCTGACTTGCTGGCCCGGTATTGCCGGTATTTGGGGGTCAGGACGTTGACGCCGATACCGGCGGGAATGATGAAGATGAGGCCGAGGTAGTCCGACACGGTGTGTCATCCTGGAAAGAGCAGTGCTCGTGAGCGTACAGAGGTTTCACCAGAACCGATAGCCGGCCCGCGGTCGGGTGTTGATCCAAACCACGCTCTCGTTGGGGGAGGCACGTGGAAGCGACGTCTCGGTGTCAGCATGCCTCGCGTTGTCAGCATGCTCCTTCGGTGTCAACAGGTGACGTCCGGGATGGCTCTCCGGCCGGGACTCTCGGAAATGCCTGATCGCACCGGCTATCAGGTGAAACGCTTCACGAAGTCGAGCGACGTATCGGCCACCTTGCGCCAGCCGTTGTCGATCGTGAGGGAGTGGCCCCGGTTCTTCATCTCCACGATCTCGGTGAGGCCGGGGTTGCGACTCTGCTTCTTGTAGGCCCCATTCGCGATCGACCACGGAACGGTGTGGTCGTTCTCGCCACTGATGATGAGAAGTGGGCCGCGATCGGGATTCTTCGTGTCGACTTTGACCTCGGTCCACGGATTCAGGTTCGCCGTCGCGGCCTGGAATATCGGCTCTCCGGACCCGGGCACGGCGAACTCGTCATAGAGCTTCTTGGCCTCGTCTTCGACCAGGACGTTGGCGAAGGCGAAACGGAACTGCTCGTAGGTCAGCGGCACGGCTCGATGGCGGTTGGCCGGGTTCCGCAGCACCGGCGAAGCAGAGCGCAGCGCGGAGATGGGCAGCGGGAGCACTCCCCGGAATGGCGCAGGATCTATGGCGACCGAGGCGGCAGCAAGCCCCCGGCCCGCCAGGATCTGCGCCAACAGGCCACCAAAGCTGTGGCCGATGATGGCTGGTTTGCGCTCGAGCAGCCGGATGACCGCTTCGAAATGATCGGCAATCTGCCCGACGGACTTACGGGCAAACACCTCGGCCTCTGCGTTGGCTTGCTGCACGGTGGCCGGGTCATCCGGCCAGCCGGGCGTGAGACCACTGAAGCCGGCCTCCTCGAAAACGGCCACCCAGCGGTCCCAACTGCTCGGCAGGAGCCAGAGACCGTGGACGAACACCGCCGGCGTGCGCCCGGAGGCGTTGGCCCGATCGACCGCGGCGCGCTCCTCCTCGGTGAGGGTGGGCGGGGCGGTCGCGGCTCGTCTCGCTGGACTCATGATCTGCCCTCCTGCGGTGTACCGGGCTGCGCATTTGGTGGGATCCTGCCGAAGTTCGGTCACACCGGGCGGCTGCCCGGTCACCCTCCGTTGGATGCAGACGTTCTCGGCTGATCTGGCCGCTGAGCTGCGGCGTCGCCACTGGCCGGTAGGCAGAGCATTCCACGACGGCGGTGGTCTGCGCCTCAGGTCATCCACCTCGAAGAAAGCTTGTTGCAACCTCTCAGCTGGGCTCTTCGAGCAGTTGGCGCCGCGCCGTCTCGATGTCGAGCCACACGTTCTCGCGCGACATGCGTCCTGCCCTGAACTCGATGATGTGCAGCATGCGGAAGCTGACCTTGCCGTGGCGGCCCTCGACGCCGAAGAGCGCCCCGTCTGCCTCACCGCTGTAGATCACGTCGTCCACCACGAAGTCATCGCCGTAGTAGCGGTGCAACGGCTCAACACCTTCTTGCTTGAGCAGCGCGAAGACCTGCTGGTAGAAGCCGGCGATTGCCTGGTTGCCATGGTGCAGGCCATCGGGCACGCCGACGACATCGTGCTCGGCATCGTCGGTGAGTGTTGCCAGCAATCCACCGAGGTCTTGTGCCGCCTCGGCACCGAAATGGTCAGCCAGGACTTGGTCCATTTGCGCTTTGTTCGTGGGCGTGGTCGTGGACATGCTTCCTCCGAATGTGTTGCGGATGTCTGATGAGCTCTTGAGGTTCAGGCGCCGATTCCGATCTGGGCGAGCAGCGTGGCGTGATCGAAGTAGACGGTCTCCTTCAGCAGGCGGTCTCCGTCGAAGTGAAAGACGCACCCACAGCGGACATCGATGTTGCGACCGGTCGCCGGCACGCCCGCCCACGGGCCCAGGTGGGTTCCGGTCATCCGCACGTCGGCGAACACGATGTCCTGCCCGTGGTGCAGGGCCATCGTGTCGGCATGGAAGTCGGGGAAGGCGGTGAAGAGCATGTCGAGCAGCTCATGCACCGCCGTGGCGCCGTTGGTTGGCGCTCCCAGGGGTACGACGTCGTAGTTCGCCTCGGCGAAGGTTGCCAGCGTGCCCTTGATGTCGTGGTTGGACTCGGCGTCCACGTGGGCCTCGATGAGCTTCTGGCGCCGCAGTTGCAGTTCGTTGGCGGTGGTGAGGGCGGTCAT
>JAXDQG010000190.1:0-5002 GCA_034667945.1 Acidimicrobiia bacterium
CGCCGAAGATTTTTTCTGCCGAGGCGGTTGGGTTGTGCCCTCTTCGCCGCAAACTGTCACACCTCGTCGTCATGATGCCCACATGACCTCACAGCTGCGACTGCTCGACGCCACTGACGTGAACTGGAAGCTGGACGAGCGCACGAAGGAGATCGGCCGGCGCGGCCTGGCGCGCGCGAGGGCGGCGCTGCAGGCCACCGCGCCGCAGTTGGCCGACGTGGCCGACGAAGCGGCGGCCGCCTGATGGGGCCGTAATGCATCCTCGGCCTCACGTGCAGCTGGGCACAGTGCACTTGGCCACAGTGCACTTGGCCACAGTGCACCTGGCCGCAACCCGGCCCGCCACAGCCCAGTACGCTTGGCCACATGCGTGAAGTGGTGATCGTAGAGGCTGTCCGCACCCCAGTAGGCCGGCGAGGTGGTGGCCTGTCGTCCATCCATCCGGTCGACCTGCTCTCGCAGGTTCAACAAGAGTTGTTCCGCCGGGCCGGCGTAGATCCGAATGAGATCGGCCAGGTTGTCGGCGGCTGCGTCGGTCAGGTCGGCGAGCAGTCCTTCAATGTCACCCGCACCGCCTGGCTGACGGCCGGCCTGCCGCTCAGTACGGCCGCCACCACGGTCGACACCCAGTGCGGCTCCTCCCAGCAGGCGACCAACCTGGCCACGTCGCTCATCGCGGCTGGCGTCGTCGATGCCGCCGTCGGCTGCGGTGTGGAGTCGATGTCGCGCATTCCCATCGGCTCCAACTCGGACAAGAAGCTGGGGCTTGGCCGCGCCATCCCCAAGAGCTACTTCGCCAACTACGAGTTCACCAGCCAGTTCGAAGGCGCCGAGCGCATCGCCGACAAGTGGGGCATCTCCCGCGAGGACTGCGACGCCTTCGGCCTGCAGTCACAGCAGCGGGCCGCCCAGGCGTGGGCCGAAGACCGCTTCGGTACCCAGGTCATGCCGGTCGAGGTGCCAGTGCTCGACGATGCGGGCAATCCCACGGGAGAGACGCGGACCATCACCCGCGACGAAGGCCCTCGTCCGACCACGGCCGAGGCGCTCGCCCAGCTCAAGCCGGTGGCGCGACCGGAGGGGGTCCACACGGCCGGGTCGTCGTCGCAGATCTCCGACGGCTCCGGAGCCGTCCTGATGATGGAGCGTTCGAAGGCCGAGGCGCTCGGTCTGCGCCCGCGGGCTCGTGTGGTCGACACCTGCCTCGTCGGTTGCGACCCGGTCCTCATGCTCACCGGCCCCATCGACGTCACCCACAAGCTCTTCGAGCGGACCGGCCTGTCCATCTCGGACATCGATGTGGTGGAGATCAACGAGGCCTTCGCATCGGTCGTCCTGGCCTGGGCCAAGGAGATCAATCCCGATATGTCCAAGGTGAACCCCAATGGGGGAGCTGTGGCCCTCGGCCATCCCTTGGGCGGCACCGGGGCGGTCCTCCTGACCAAGGCACTGCACGAGCTGGAGCGCACCGGGGGCCGGTACGGCCTGGTGACCATGTGCTGCGGTGGCGGCCTCGGCACCGGCACCATCATCGAGCGCCTCTAGTTGCCTCGGGCCTCCGGGTCCGAAGTCCTCCATCTTTCGTCGGGGCGACCTGCCAGCAGCTGGCGGTCGCCCCGTTCATCCTCGCGGTGAGGTTCACCGCTCTGATCCCTCGCTTCGGCGGAGACTCATCTCTGTGCACGTTCGATCGGTCGCTCTCGGCCTTCTTTGCACGCTGGCGACCGTGGCCGTCGGCGCGTGCACGCCCGTCGACACCAATGGACCTTCTGCCTCCGGGGTGGAAGGCTCGTCGGCTCAGGATCAGTTCCCGGGGCCCGTCCAGTCTGGTGGTGCGACGGCCTCTGACGGATCCGTGCCCGCCACCGCCGACAAGGCGGGAGCCTCGGTTCCGGCCGTATCCAGCGTGCCAGCCGCAACCGGCGCGCCAGCCACCGCCAGCGCGCCAGCCGCAGTTGGCGTTCCGGCTCCGTCCTCATCCGTGCCCCGGGGAGCGCCCGCGGTGGTGGTCCACCACGTCGACGGAGACACGCTCGACGTCAACATCAGCCAGATCGGCCGCGAACGACTCCGTCTCATCGGCATCGACACGCCGGAGACGAAGAAGCCCGACAACCCCGTCGAGTGCTACGGCCCCGAGGCCTCGCGGCACCTCGCCGACCTGTTGCCGGTGGGCAGCGAGGTCGTCTTGCTGCGCGACATCGAGGCGCGGGACGACTATGGCCGTTTCCTGGCCTATGTCTTCCGGCGCTCCGACGGTCTTTTCGTCAACCTCGCCATGGCATCCGACGGGTATGCCCGACCGCTCAGCGTGGCACCCAACACCATGTTCACCAGCGAGATGAGTCGAGCAGCGGCCGGCGCACGTGCTGCAGGCAAGGGCTTGTGGGCAACATGTCCGGAGCGGCCGCCGAAGAAGCGCAACTAGGCACGACGGGGCGTGCCTCCCCAACGCCTCCTCGCCGAGCCGCGCGGCACCGCTGGTGGCGTCGTCGAAATCGTCGGGCAGCTCGGCGAAGTGCGTCGGTCGGCAGATGCTCGGGTCCCGAGCTAGTAGCTTTGAACCCCGATGTCGTCCTTGCTGGAGCGCCTCGGGCGTCCGTCCAACGCCCGGGTAGTGATCATCTCGGCCCTCGGTCTGGGAGTGAGCCACGCGGCCAACATGGGGGTGTTCTCGGCCCTGCGGGTCGGAGCTGCCACCAGCACCGGGCTGATGATGCCCTGCCCGTGGTCTCGCCACGCCGCGGCCCGGGTGGCCGCGGAAGACGACGTCGGTGTCGAGCTCACGCTCAACGCCGAGCACTCCCAGTTGCGCTGGGGTCCGCTCACACAGGCACCAACGTTGCTGGACGGCGATGGCGGCTTCCCCCGCACCGTCGACGATGTCTGGGACCACGCGGACGTCGACGAGGTGCGTCGCGAGTGCCTGGCCCAGCTCGAGCGAGCACGCCAGTGGGGAGTCGACGTGACCTACCTCGGCAGCCACCTCCACACGTTGTTGCTGCGCCCGGAATTCTTCGACGTCCTGTTGGAGCTGGCCGTCGACGCCGCCCTGCCCATCCGGCTACCACCGGCGACCAGTGAGCGCCTGGCCGGCTTCCCGCTGCGGGAGTTGGCCAACGAGGAAGACGTGCTCCATCCGGACCACACCGTGATGCCCCGTAGCCGTCAGCAGCTGTTCGACGCTCTACGCACGCTGCAGCCCGGTGTCACGGAGATCGTGCTGCACCCCGCCATCGACAGCCCCGAATTGCGGGCCTACACGTCGGACTGGACGTCGCAGGTCGAGGATCATCAGCTGCTTGTCGACGACGCCCAGATCGCCGCGCTGCTGAAAGACGTTCCGCGTATCAGCTACGGCCATCTGCGCCGCCTGCAGCAGGGCAAGGACCTGGACTAACGCCGTTGTGCCCCGTTTGGCGCAGCGTCGCCTGGTCCAAGCAGCGGCCCCGAATCAGACCTCAGCGGTAGCCGCCAGCCGTGACCACGCCTCGGCGTGCTGGGGTGACGCCCAGAGACGGAAGATCTCGTAAAGCGGGCGCGTGGCCCCCTTCACCTTGAGGGTGCCCTGCATGAACCCCACGACCGGCTGGTAGTTGCCGCGCAACTGGGCGGTGGCGTCGGCCCAAGTCTGGTCGTAGCTCGAGGCGGCATCGGCCAGCGGACCCGCCCCGTAGCGGGGTGGCTCGCCGGGAACGAGTTGGACGTGCCACACCAGCAGCCCGTCCGGGCTGTCGGGCACCCGCACCTCGACCGAGCCGGGAGGACCCTCATGGACGACGCCCAACTCGGCGACGGCGTTCGTCAGCTCGTCGAGCCAGGCCGGGGACAGATACCGGCTCACGAATAGCTCCTCGGCGATGCGCCGGCAGTGGCAGCAGCAGGCAGGGCGATCAACTCGAACTCTCCCGTGTCCTCATCGACGTCGAGCCCCCAGCCCAATCGCTCGGCCAGTTGCTCTCTCCCCTCGTAGGGGCCGCGAGCGAGGATCTGGTCGTCGGCGACCAGCGACACCGGCCCGCGGGGCCGATAGATGTAGCCGCCGCCTCGGCGGATCGCCAGTACATGGAAGCCCGGCTCCAAGTTGAGCTGCAGTTCGCTGAGCAGCGCACCGTCGGCCTCGGACCCCGCAGCGACGGGGAACTGGACTACCACGTCATCGGTTTCACCCAGCGCGATGGCCAGGATGGGATGCAGCTCTTCGGGCTGCTCGATCAGCCAGACCATCTGCTGTGCCTGGTCACCGAGGTCTTCGGCCGCGGACGCCAGGCGCAGCAAGCCGCGCAGCTGACGGGGGTCAAGGCCGGTCCCGGCCGCCCGCAGGACCCACAACTCGAGCCGGTCGTTCATCTCGTCGAGACGGTCCTCGAGGCGTCGGACCTCGGCGGCGAGCACCGCATCGCGCAGCACCAGTGCCGAGTAGGCCAGTCCGACCGCCGTCTCGGACAGGTTCTTCATCTCGACCAGGACATCGACCGCCCGGTCGAGATCGGTGAGCGTGCCGGGTTCCGCCGAGGGGATCGGCGGATGCCAATAGGGCGCGCCGGCCAGCTCGCGCACCCGGGTGATGCCGACCGGCGGGCCGTGCAGGAAGAGCACATCGCCGGGCAGAAGCACCAAGTCGCCATCGATGTCGTCGGTGATCCAGTCACGACCTCGCCGGATGGCGGTGATGCGCATGCCCGTGACAGTTGGTAACTCGAGCGCCTGCAGCGGGCGATGCGCCATGTGCGAGCCCTCTCGCACCAGCACCCGATGTGAGACCTCTTCCGCGTTGGAGAGGTCGGCGACCAGCTCGCGGGGGATGCCGAGGCGATGGGTCACAATGCGGGCGATGTCGACGGCGTCGTCCCCGATGCGCTGCATGGCGCTGATCACCTGCAGCACCGAGGCCATGGCCTCGGCCTCCTTCTGGTTGCGGGCGGCCAGCACGCAGACCGAGCGCATGTCCTGCACCAGATCGCGCATTTGGTCGTTGAGCTCGTCAACCTCTTCGGCCATG
>JAXDQG010000191.1:0-2817 GCA_034667945.1 Acidimicrobiia bacterium
AAGCCCAGGTCAATAGCGTTGTGCCGGCCCCGGAGCAGATCCGGGGCCTTTGTCATTTGTCTGCCACTTGTCTGACGCGACCCGACGGACAAATGTGCCGGCATGGCAGTGGCGAGAAGCACGCCGACCGGCTCCCAGTGGGCATCCGGCGGCGCGGCGGCGCGACGAGTTCCAGGTCATCGTCCAGCAGCGCCGGCCGGATGGGTCGCGGATGAACTGTTGACCGCTTGGCTGGAGGTGGCGTGCGAAGCCCTCTCAGCTCTGAAACCGTCGGGCTTGAGCGAATGCTGTCTGGCGCGGCCTCCAGGCGTCACTAACTTCCACGACACCGGGTCAACCTCGTTCAGCGCCCGGATGGGGGGTGTCTTTGGGGTTGGTTACGTGGTCGGGTGGTGCGAAGGCGACGTCGACGGTCTGGAATCCTTTGTGTCGTTCGCTCTCGGCGTAGGCGGTGTAGGCCCGCTCGTCAGCGGCGGTAAGGCACACGCGATCGGTGAAAGGTGTGAGCAGCGCCCGGGGCCACAACCGTTTCTCGGCGACGACGTTGATCTCAGCGGCCAACACGATCACCAAAGCGAGGAGATAGATCCAGGCGATCAGTCCGAGGACGAGGCCGAACACCCCGTAGACCTCGGGCGCACCCCGGAGGGTGTGGCCGACCAGATAGGTGCCGAGGCCCTGTATGAGCTGCCAGCCGATACCGGCTACGAGGGCGCCGACGCGTAGGTGGCGGGTGGATACCTCGCGGGCGGTAAGCACGCGGAAGGCGACCATGAACAGTCCGACGTTCGCGACCGTTGTCAGCGGGATGGCGGCGATGCCGAGCCACGTGCCAGCGGTGCCGTCGAGGCCGCTGCCGCTTGTCGCCAGGGCGGACACGGCGGTCGTGAGCACCACGCCGGCGCCAAGGACGCCTATCAGGAGGACGCTGCGGACCCGCAGGGCGATCGGGTTCGGTCGCTCGTTTCGGGGCACCGCCCACGCCCGGTTGACGGCGTTCTGCGTGGCCCCGGCGACGCCCAAGCAGCCGTAGACGGTGCCCAAGACCGCGATGACGAGGCCGAGGCTGCTGCCCTTGAGTGAGTGCACGTTCTCGCCCAGCGAGCTGCCGATGACCGGGAACTCTGCCAATGCCGAGTTGATGAGCCGGTCCTGCAAGGCGGGGTCTCCCTGCAGCACGAAACCCAGCACGCTGGCCAGCAGCAGAAGCAGCGGAAACAACGACAGGAACCCGTAGTAGGTGATCAGCGCTGTGAGGTAAGGACCTTGGTCGTCGGCGAACTTGTAGGCCACGGCGAGCGGAAAGCTCAACCAACGGTGATCGCGCTGGTAACCGTCTAACGCGTCGACAACTCGGCTCACCGTCATCCCCCCAACGGAGCGTTGCAGGCCCGGGGACAGCCCTGGTGCTCAAAGCTTGGCAGCTTGCACGACGGCGGCCCAGAATCCGGACGTGCCTGCTCGATACCCGCGTAACTCGTTGGGAACGCCGACGGGAACCTGACAGGCTGCTTCCGTCGACCGCGACGGCTCGTAGCCGTTCATCGATGGAGACTCCCTCGGCGTCCACCCGGGCGCCCGGGTGCTGCACACCAGGCCATCCTTGAAGATGAACCCGCAGTACGGTGGCAGTCGAAGCCGAGGAATTTGATCGCGCTGTCGTGACTGACGGAATTGACGAGATGCTGGAGCTTTGGATTCAGCGGCCGGGCGAGGTCTTTCCGGGGGCCATCAAGGTCCTCCTCAGGACCTGGAGCTGACGAAGGAGCAGCGAGCCTCCGCCCGCGCGCTGGTTTGCAAGCACTTGACGGCCGTTCCTGCTCGAGACCGCGGGTATAGGTCCTCAAACACCCGGCGACAGGGGTACGTGACCGCGAGGCGGGAGGGCGACGATCGTACTCGTGCACGAGATGACCTACCACGCCATGCTTCGACCGCCGATGGATGTGGGAAGGGACCCTTCGGGGCTCGCCTCTTCTTTGATCTCATCGAGGGCAAGGTCGAAGGCCCAAGAATCCGGGGCAAGTTCACCGGGGATGGAGGGGACTGGCTGTTGGCCTGCGACGACGGCTATGGGCGCTTGCTTCAGTTGGATGAGGCCGACGGTATGGCCAAGGGCTTACTTCCCTCCTGGGCCGCCACCCGATGACGAAGTGACCACCGTCCCCGCCGATTCTGTTACTGATCGGAATTGCCGTCCCTGGGCGAGCGCATGCCAGGGCCGCAGGTAGCCCACGCTCGGCAAGGTTATTTGACGGTTCTGTCCCTGGCTGACCTCCGCGCCCCGGCGCTGTTGGGCGGGAAGGAACCTTTGGACCCATCTCTTTTTCACACAACAGCCTCACAGCCCGGCCCAGGCCACCAACCGACTGGCGCGGCGCCGGGAAACCTGACGGTGGCTATCTCTACCTCGACCGCTTCAAGGCGGTCAACGACACCCACAGCCACGCGGTGGGCGACCTGGTTCCGAGCCAGCGCGGAACGGCTACACGCGGCGCTGCGGTTAGCCGGCGGGTCGTTGGTTTCTACCTGCCTGAGATCTCGGATGGGGGTAGAGCGGGCCTGCGGCGCCGTATTCCGCGCCAGCCGATAGGCGCTCACTGGTGGATGTGGTCATTTTTCAGGCAGCACCGGAACCAGCTCGTCGTCGCTCGCGGCCGCGATTGGGCTTCCCGGTCCCGGTCGCTTCTCGCACGGGCGTCAGGCGGGTCGAAAGCTGATGAACACAAAGGTGCCATCGGCCGGCGCAAGGTGCGCCCGCACCGGGAGGCCGATCGACAGGTCGGTTACATCGACGTGTTCGAGGGCGCCAACGAT
>JAXDQG010000192.1:0-6665 GCA_034667945.1 Acidimicrobiia bacterium
CGTAGTCGAAGCCGGCGTCCTCGGCCGCCACCGCCACCCGCTGGAACAGATCCATCGACGGCGGCACCACGGTTGAAGGGTCTCCTACGGTGTGGGAATCACCGGAGGTCGGGATGAACCAGCCGAACTCGATCGCTGCGGCCATGCCTGCCCGCTATGGGGCTCGGCCGAACGGGTCCAAAGGGGCCACAACCGGGACAGCCGCAGCCCCGCTGGCCATCAGGCGGGCACGGCCGACAGCGCGTCAGCGACGAACTCGCCCATGCCCGCCTCGAGCGACCCGCGCTTGAAGAGCTTGGCCGCAACGATGTCCGCGCCCTTGCCGTCGCGCATCAGCTTGGCGAACTTGTTGAGCGCGCCACCCGCGTGGATGGCATAGGTCATGTACACGGCGACCTGCTTGTGGTCGAGCACGGGGATGTTCTTCAGCGCGCCCCCGCCACCGGGCCGATGGCCGAACAGGATGAGCCCGTCCACCCAGGTGCCCACGAAGACCAGGTCGGCCACCGCCAACTCGTGGTAGTCGATGTTGCGCACCGAGCGGACGCTGACATCTGCGCCCACGCTCTTCACCGCACCGCCGATGAGCTCGGCGGCCTTGCGGGTATTTCCGGTCATGCTCTCGTAGAGGACGACGACGTTCACTGTCTCTTTCCTAGCAGGTTGACCTGCCGGCGACGACGCCAACACGGACGGTCGCCACGTCGGCATAGCTCAGCGGTTCTGGACGTGCTGGAACCCGAAGCGACCCTTGATGCACAGGTTGCCGCTGGTGACCGGCTGGTCGTGCGGCGAGGTCACCTTGACGATGGCGTTGTCCTGCACATGGAGGGTGAGCGTGCAGCCGACTCCGCAGTAGGGACAGATCGTGTCGGTGTGGGTCTGCCGGCCTTCGTCCCATTCACCGGTAGCCCGTAGCTCGTGCTCGGAGCGGAACATGAGCGCGCCCGTCGGGCAGACCTCGATGCAGTTCCCGCAATAGACGCAGGCCGATTCGGGCAATGGCGCATCGAACTCGGTGGAGATGTGGGCGTCGAACCCTCGCCCGGCGACACCGATGGCGAAGGTGTTCTGCCATTGGTCACCACAGGCGTCGACGCACTTGTAGCAGAGGATGCACTTCGAGTAATCCCGCAGGTAGAGGTCGTTGTCGATCTTCGCCGGCTGGGCCACGGTGGCGATATCGGTCCCGTAGCGATCCGGCCGGGCGCCGTAGCGCTCCATCCAGCGGTCGACATCGGGAGTGGTCGACAGGTCGACGGAGGAGGCCAGCATCTCCAGCACCATGCGGCGCGAATGCCTCACCCGGGGGGAGTCGGTGGTGACGACCATTCCGTCCTCGGCCCGGCGCGAACACGACGGCACGAGCGCGCGGCTGCCCTCGACCTCGACCACGCAGACGCGGCAGGCATTGCGGGGCGTGAGCGTGTCGCCCCAGCACAGGGTGGGTACCTCGGTGCCCTGCTGCCGACAGGCGCTCAGCAAGGTCGCACCCTCCGGCACCTCCAACGGCTCGCCGTCGACAGTGATCCGCACACTCCGCTCACTCACCGAAACGCTCCCTCACCGAAACGCTCCCTCACCGAAAGGCTCCTAGCGTGGTCATGGCGGATTGGATGGCGCTGGGCGCGGTCTGGCCCAGGCCGCAGATGGAGGCGTCTCGCATGGCGGCGGCGAGATCGTCGAGGAGCTCACGGTCGAGGGCACGACCTCGCCCAGACGCCAGGCGCACCGTCACCTCCTCTTGACGGACCGTGCCGAGCCGGCAGGGCACGCACTGCCCGCACGACTCGTGACGGAAGAACGTGGCGATGCGCACCAGGAACTGCCCGAGGTCGACGCTGTCGTTCAACACCATCACAACACCGGAACCCAAGGTGACGCCGGCCGCCCGGGCCGCCTCGAACGTCAGCGGCATGTCCAGCTGGTCGGGCCCGAGGAAGGTACCGGCCGCACCACCGAGCAACACGGCCTGGAGCGTGCCGCTCACGCCCCCGGCCAGATCGATCAGCTCCCTTGCCGTGACGCCGAAAGGCACCTCGTACACGCCGGGGCGGCCCACCGATCCGGAGACGGCGAAGAGCTTCGTACCCGTCGACGTGCCCGAACCGGTCGCCGCGAAGGCCGGCCCGCCCTGCATGAGGATTGGCAACACGTTGACCAGGGTCTCGACGTTGTTGACCAGCGTCGGCCGACCGAACAGCCCGACTTCGACCGGGAAGGGAGGCTTGTTCCGCGGCTCGCCCCGGAAGCCCTCGATCGAGTTGAAGATGGCGGTTTCCTCGCCGCAGATGTACGCACCGGCGCCCCGCCGGACCTCGATGTCGAAGGGGAACCCGAGGCCCATCACATCCGGACCGAGGACGCCCCGGGAACGCGCCACCGCCAAGGCGGCCTCGAAGGTGACCAGCGCCTGCTCGTACTCACCCCGCAGGTAGAGGTAGCCCCGCTCGGCGCCGACGGTCCAGCCGGCGATGGTCATCGCCTCGATCAGCGAGAACGGATCGGCCTCGAGGAGCACCCGATCCTTGAAGGTGCCGGGCTCGGACTCATCGGCGTTGCAGACCAGCTCGTGAGGCCGGGCCGGCTGGGCCGCGACGGCGGCCCACTTGCGGCCGGCAGGGAAGGCGGCGCCTCCCCGACCGACCAGGCCCGAATCGGTCAGCTCGCGGATGACGCCGTTGGGGCCGAGTGACATCGCTCGTCGCAGCGCCACGTATCCGCCCTGAGCCCGATAATCGTCGAGTGAGGCCGGGTTGACCACCCCCACCCGACGCAGGAGCACCAGTGAGGGATCACCCGCCTGAGGGACGGCCGCTTCGGGCGGCGGCTGCCCGGGCAGCATCATCTCGGGAGAGCCGTCAGCCACGGCCTGAGCAGTGTCCATGCCCAGGGTGCATGTTGCCGGCGCCCGCTCGCACAACCCCAAACACGGGCTGGCATGGGAGCCCGGCGGTACGGCAACGTCGCCACCAGCGGCGATGCGGCACGCCAAATCGACGCAGACCAGGGTGCGGGTGGCCGGGCGCGGCTCGAAGGCAAACAGGTCGTAGAAGGACGCCACGCCGTACACCTCGGCCGGCGCCACCTGCAGCCGCTGGCCCACGTAGTTGACTGCCCCCGGCGAGATCCATCCGACCCGGTCGTTGACGGCATGCAGGACGGGGAGCAGCAGGTGACGTCGCCCGTCGCCGCCGTTAGCCGCCCGGCCGCTGCCCTCGGCGATAGCCACGTGACGATCACCCGCAGCCCGCTCGCCTCCGGACCAACCGGACGCGGGCGGGCCCAGCAGGTCGTCGACCGCTCGGCGCTCTGCCTGACTCGGCTGGTCCGAAGAGAACTTGAGATCCACCCGGTCAGCCCACCCTCTCCACCCGAACGGCCGTCGCCTTGAACTCGGCCGTGCCCGATTTCGGGTCCCACGCGTCGACGGTGAGCACGTTGGTCTCGACTTCGTCCGGAAAATGCATCGTCATGAACACCAGTCCCGGCCTGAGCGACGGATCGACCCGGGCGGGGACCTCCAAAGAGCCTCGTCGGGACACCACCCGGACTGCCGCGCCGTCGCGGACGCCGAGTTGCACCGCGTCTTCGGGCGAGAGATCCAATGTCTCGCCCTCGCGGAGCGGCGAGGCGAACCCGCCCGACTGAACGCCGGTGTTGTACGAATCCAAACGCCGTCCCGTCGTGAGCCGGAGCGGGAACTGCTCGTCGAGCTGGTCGACGGGCGGATCGTGCTCTACGACGCTGAACGGCGCCGCTGGCCCACGAACCGCGGGGTCGTCCGACCAGAGGCGGTGATGCAGGTAGCTCGGCTCGAGCCGGTCGTCGTCGGGGCATGGCCACTGGATGCCGCCCAGCGTTTCCAAGCGCGCGTACGACATGCCGCGGTGCATCGGCGACAACGAGCGAAGCTCGTCCCACAGCTCTTCGGGCTTGCGGTTCGACCAGCTGTGACCGAGCCGCTCGGCCAAGTCGAAGAGGATCTGCAGGTCGTCGCGGGCACCAGTTGGTGGTTGACGTGCGGCCCGCACGCGCTGCACCTTGCGCTCTGATGAGGTGACCGTGCCCTCGGACTCGCACCAGCTGGCCGCGGCCGGCAGGACCACGTCGGCCAACTGTGCCGTGCGGGTCAGGAAGATGTCCTGCACGATGAGATGGTCGAGGCCCTCGAGGAGCTTGACCGCCCGGTGCGCGTCGGCCTCGGACTGCGCCGGGTTCTCCCCCAGGGCGAACACCGTGCGCAGCTCACCCCGCTCCATCGCCTCGAACATCAAGGTGAGGTGCAGGCCGTATTTCGCCGGAACGCTCGAGCCCCAGGCTGCATCGAACTTCGCCCGTACGGCCGGGTCGAGGACGTCCTGGAAGCCGGGGAGCTTGTTGGGGATGGCGCCCATGTCACCGCCGCCCTGCACGTTGTTCTGGCCGCGCAGGGGGTTGAGGCCCGACCCGTAGCGCCCGACGTGACCGCAGAGCAGGGCCAGGTTGATCAGCGCCAGCACGTTGTCGACCGCGTTGTGGTGCTCGGTGATGCCCAGCGTCCAGCACAGCTGGGCGCGATCAGCCCGGGCGTAGGCGTGGGCCACTTGCCGGATGGCCTCGGCCGGCACCCCGGTGACTTCCTCGGCCCGCTCCAGCGTCCAGGGCTCGACCGAGCGGCGGTACTCGTCGAAGCCGCTGGTCGCCCGCCGGATGAAGGCCTGATTGGCCAGCCCCGCAACGATGATCTCGCGGGCGATGGCGTTGGACAGGGCGATGTCGGTGCCGACGTGGAGGCCCAGCCAGGTGTCGGCCCACTGCGCGGATGAGGTGCGGCGCGGGTCGACGACGAAGAGCCTGGCCCCCCGGTGGACAGCCTTGAGGACGTGGTGGAAGAAGATGGGATGCGTCTCACGGGCGTTGGATCCCCAGAGGATCACCACGTCGGTGTCCTCGACCTCTTGGTAGCTGCTGGTACCGCCACCCGCTCCGAACACTGTGGCCAGACCGACCACGGAGGGAGCGTGTCAAGTGCGGTTGCAGGAGTCGATGTTGTTGGTGCCGATGGCCGTCCGTACGAACTTCTGGGCGAGGTAGTTGACCTCGTTGGTGGCCTTCGAGCAGGAGAACATGCCGAACGCGTCGGGCCCGTGGGCGGCGACGGTGCTGCGAATGCCCTCGGCCGCCCGGTCGAGCGCTTCGTCCCACGTTGCCGGGCGAAGCTGACCACCCTCGCGGACCAGGGGCTGAGTGAGGCGGGTGTAGGCGGGCGCCTGCCGGTTACGAGCCATGCCAAACGCTACCGCTCCGGGTGTGACAGTTTCGGAGCCGGCGTCGGCTACGTCGGAGCAGGCGTCAGTTGAGGCTCACCCGGGGAGGCTGTCAGCCATCCCAGGCACGATCTCCAACCAATCCTGGGCCTGCTGCAACGTCATCACCGGGCCGTCGGCGGGCCTTGGCACAGTGCTTTCAATGAGCACCGCGTCGGGGCCATAGAAGCTTGGTTCGAAGACGTCGATGCCCAACGCCTGGCAGTAGTGCTCCAGCATCGCGGAGGTGAACCGGTCACGCACCCGGCGCGCCCGGTAGGCCTCGACCTCCTCGAAGGCCTGCTCGGTGCCGGTCGCGTTGAACTGCCACCTGCTCCCATCGAACGCGACCGAGACAATGCGCACGTCGTTCGAGAACTCCGTGTCCAAGGGCCCGAACAACTCGAATTGCACGGCGCCCATGCGTCCCTGCCGGACTCGGGGAGCACCGAGGGGTGACATCAATCGCCACGCCTCGGCACCGGAGTTTGCGGGTGAGATGGCCGATGGCGCTGACCGCGTCGGTGCCCCGCAGCGAGTTGTCAAAATAGGCCGTCCAGCGACCGCCGTCCACCAGCAGCTCCCGAGGACGAGCTCCTCCCGTCAAAGGCTCGAGTTGCCCGAGAACGTCGGGAAACCCGCCGTGCAGGGCCGACACGGTGACCGTGGGATAGAGCGACCTTCGCCACGCTTCGACAGCGTCAGCCGCATCATCGAGAGGAATCTCGAGGAAGCCGATCGACGACGTGATCGGAGCGAAGCATTCCGACATCAGCGTCCGCAAGGCCGCGCCCTTCGTTGAGGCAAGTCTCTCAGCCGACAACGCCCCACGTTTCTCCACCGGGGAAACGCCTATGTGCCCGCGAGACACCCTTTCGACGCCGTGAGCAGCCACTTGGCCCCAGCGAGCGCACGTAGTGATCTCAAACGCGCGGACTGTGGTCGAATCTCGAGCGCTATCCCGCCGCTCAACAACGCCGCCCGTTCACGGCGCCGAGAGTTGCTCGCGGAGCATGAACTTCTGGATCTTGCCCGACGGCGTCTTCGGCATCTCCTTGCAGATCTCGATGCGCTCGGGCCAGAACTGCCGCGCCATGCCGGCACGTTCGCACTCGGCGACCAGCTCCGCCAGCGTCGGCGGATCCGCCGGGTCGGCCGGTGCAACCACCGCGCAGGCCCGTTCGCCCAATCGTTCGTCAGGTACACCGATGACGGCCACCTCGAAGACCTTCGGGTGGTTGTAGAGGACCGCTTCCACCTCGACCACCGGCACGTTCTCGCCACCCCTGATGACCAGGTCCTTGGCTCGGCCGGCAATGCGGATGCCGCCGTCCTCGGGCCGCCGACGAGCCAGGTCGCCGGTGTCGAACCAGGGTC
>JAXDQG010000193.1:0-5902 GCA_034667945.1 Acidimicrobiia bacterium
GACTCGCCAGAGGTGCCGGTGGATCAAGGTGTGATGCACCCGGCACAGCAGTGCCCCGTTGTCGAGGCACGTCCGGCCGCCTTCGGACCAGGGGATGCAGTGGTGGATGTCGCACCACGACGGGGACGGTCGCAGCCGGGGAAGATACAGCCGCCGTCGCGCGCGGTGATGGCTCGGCGTAGTCCCGTCGGCCAGATGTCGGTGGCTCGGCCCACGTCGAGCAGTTCGGACCCGGCCCCCATCACGACTCGATAGACCGACGAGTCGCACAACGCCGTGCACGGGGCCCGATCCAGATCGGCAGGGCTGACGAGGAGGCCGATGCGGTAGCGGTCGGGGGACGATCGGTCGGACGGCTCGCGACGCATCGACTGAGCGGCCAGATCGACCAGCGCTTCGGCTCGCCATGAGGAGACGGGGCGTCCCGCAACGGAGGGTTCGTCATCGTGCGCCGCCCGGAGTCGGCGATCAACCCCGGCCTCGAGCGCAGCATGCAGCACCTCGCCGTGCTCAGGCGACAACAGCCCGGACAGCACCCACCAACCGTCCAGGCTGCGGGACAGATGCACCCGGGCGGCCTGAGCATCGTCTCGGCGAGCTTCGGCGGACCCGTCTTGATCAGCCAGTTGACGCCACGCCTGGACAAGTTCGCTGAAATGCTCCGCGGAGAGCGAATGGGCTTTCTCGATCAACAGTGCTTCGTCGCGCTCATAGGCGTGGAGGGTGGCGTCGGACCGACACGACACCAGCATCCTGAGGTGATCGGTGGACAGTTCGGCCGCCACTGCGGCCACGGCCGGGGATTCTGCCAGGGCACGAGCCAAGCGCACTTCGCGCTGGACAGCGGAGCACCGGCGACCGGTGCGAGCGGCGACCCAGCCGGCCGCCGAACGCGCACCATCGGATTCCCAGGCACGTCTCCGGTCGAACTCGGCGAGCGATGCGGCGTGTTGTGCGTCGATGAACCGGCGGAGTGCTTCACCGTCAAGCACCCGCCGGCAGAGCTCCGCATCGGTCAACTCACGCGGGTCAGCGGAGACGAACTCAGCGAAATGCCGGGTCATTTGCTCCGCACGGGTGTCACCCATGCGCAACACAGTAGCCGATATGCGAACAGGCGTTCGCTTCCAACTCTGAGACATCCGTCATAGTGCCGGGCGGCGCGCTCAACGTGTCGCCGGTTCAACGGGTCGCCGGGGCTCAACGGATCGGCGCGGTGGCCCGCCACATTCCGCGGCCACCTGCTGCATGGCCTACCGGCCGGTGAAGCGGGCGGCGCGGCGCTCGACGAAGGAGGTGATGCCCTCCTGGAAGTCGGCGGTGGCCCGCAGGGCGGCACTCATCGCCGGTATGGCGGCGACGGCGGCTGGCTCGCCGTCGGTGAGGGCCAGGCGGGCGTTGGCGATCGTGTGCTGAAGGGCGACTGGGCCGCAGGCCAACATGCTGCGCCCGATCTCCAGTGCCCGATCGACCTGCTGGCCGGGCTCGACCACTTCTTGCACCAACCCGATTCGGTAGGCCTCGGCTGCCGAGAACTCGTCGGCCAACAGCAGGTGGTACATAGCATTTCCCCAACCGGCCCGCTGCACGTACCGGATCGTCGCAGCGCCGAGGGGCGCCAGGCCTCGCTTGGGCTCCAGCTGGCAGAACCGGGCGTCGGAGGCGGCCACGATGATGTCGCCGGCCAGCGGGATTTCGATGCCGATCGTGAAGGTGATGCCCTGCACCGCCGTGACGAGCGGCTTCCGCAGCCGGCGGCCGAGGCCGAAGGGATGGACCGCACCGTCAGCCTCGGGCACCGAGCGCTCGGCGTCGGGTCCGAAGAAGAGGGGCATGTCCAAGCCGGCCGTCGTGTGGTCGCCAGCAAACGTCAGCACACCCAGCCAGAGGTCGGCATCGTCGTCGAGCCGGGTCAGCGCGGCCGAAAGCTCGGCGGTGATCTTCGGCGTGAAGGCGTTCTTCCTCTCCACCCGATCCACGGTGATGTGCAGGATGTGCTCGTCGATCACCACGGCGACTACCTGCCCATGCGGGTGGCGTTCGGTCTCGACCTGGGGGTCAGCCATGCGTTGCGTCATGCAACGGGAGGGTAGCAGAGACAGTTCCCTGAAGAAACTAGGAAACAAGCCGCGACGCTCCCACACGCGGTGCGATCATGGCGGCCCTGGCCCCGAATGCTCCTGGTGGTGGGGGTAAGAGATGGCGACCGCCGCCGACGTCCGCGCTCGGGCGCTCAACGCGTGAGAGCCCGCACGATTGCGACCAGACTCATCGTCTTGCTGACCTCGTGCAGCTCCGCCGGGCCGCTCTGCACAACTCTCCCGGGATGCACGAGCTCGGTTGACGTCGACCTGTCGACGCTGCCCAGCGAACTGGCTGCCGTCGAGATCTGCGTACAGGATTTCGATGAGTCGGTAGGGGGACGGCGCGATTGCACTCCGAATCGTCCTGATCGCTTCACCGAGCAGCCTGGCCATCAAGGCGCCTTCATTCCGGGGTATCCGCCCGGAACCTTGGTGCTTGTGACCGTTACAGCGCTCACGGCGTCCGGGCACTCCGTCGTCGATCAAGCGAAGGTTGAAAAAGCGACCGCTCCTCGCAGACTGCATGCCGACGTGCGTGACCGCTCGTATCGAGTTGCGGGACGGCAGGCTGGTAGCAGCGTGAGAAGCGGCCGCTCAACGGTTCACAAGGTCACTTGCACGATGAGGTCGACTGGTCAAAGGAGCAGTTCTTCTCCTTGCCGTCCAGGTCGAGGACAGCGCCCTGGTTGACGAAGGTCTGGTTGGCCGCGTCCCAGCGCTGGTAGACGCCGCCCTGCACGATGAAGGCGTCGTTGGCGCCGTCCATGCGCAGCTTCATTCCGGTCACGAGCATCGGGTCAGTCATGTCGATGGTGCGGATGGCCAGCATGTAGTTCGACCGGGTGACCCCGCCGGGGAGTTGCCCGGCGATGGCCAACGCCTGCACGGCCGGGAAGCCGTAGTTCACTCCGGATCCCAGGGTCGCCGAGGCGTCAGGGTTCAGTCCCTTGGCCTTCATGGCGTCGCGCAGCCAGTTGACATAGGCGTCGTTCTTGAACGCCGGGTCGTTCATGTCCTTGATGCCGGGGCTCACGGTCAACCAGCCGTCGCCGGCCGAGCCGTCGCCGCCCAACTTGGCCTTGCCGATGAAGGAGCTTCCCGCGCAACCCTGCGGCAGGAAGAGGTACTTCGCCTTTCCCTTCAAGCCGTCCTGTGCCGCTTCGTTGACGATCTGTGTGCACTGGGCACCGGCCAACATCGAGATCCACACATCGGGCGACTTGGCGGTCATCGTGGTCATCGGATCTGACACCGTCGGCGCAGAGGGCTCGATGGTCTCGTTGAAGTAATCGATCCGGTCCTTCAGCACCGGTGACGACGCAACCGCGGCCCGGAACGCGGCGTCGTACGACTTGCCGAAGTCGTTGTTCTGCACCAACGAAGCAACCTTGATCTTCTGGCCGGCCGGGAACTCGTTGACGTGTTGCTCGATCCACGTCTCCCAGAGGATGCCCTCCAGGTTGTAGCTGAGCTGGACCGCCCCGGTGGTCCAGGGATGGTTCACCGGGTCACCGAAGGCGGCGTGCGCAGTCATGGCAAATGGCTGGGGCACGCAACGCTGGTTCGTCTTGTCGTAGGTCTTCAAGGTCGGTGAGGAGCCCAGCGTCCAGACCGCGAAGTCCTTCTCGGAGTCCAGCATCTCGTCGATGAGCGGGATCGTCCGCGCCGCGTCGTAGCCGTCGTCTTTGGCGTTGTACTGGACGGTACGGGCCTTGCCCGTGGTTGTGTCCTTGAAGAGACCTTGCTCGCCGTAGTAGCCGAACAAGAAGTTGATGCCCTTGGCCAGGTTGGCGTATTCGGCGTAGCTGCCCGAAAGCGGGATCGCCTGGCCGATCTTGATGGTGGTGTCGGTCACGCCCTCGGTATCCGACCAACTGGCCGGGCACTTGCTGAGGTCGACGGTCCAACCGCCGGGACCGGTCAAGGTCTTGCCGTCGGCCGACTTACCCCACTTGTTGTCCTTGATGCGCTTGACTACGGCGTCGCGCTGCTTGGTCCACAGCGCCTCCCATTCGCTGATAGAGGTGGGCGTTGGACCGGCCGTGGTGGACGTCGTAGCGCCCCCGGCGGTGGTCGAAACTGCCGCACTGCCTCCGACCTCGGTCGTGGCAGTCGACGTGTTCTTGTTGCTGCTGCCACAGGCAGCGGCCAGCATGGCCAGGCTCGACAGCCCGACGACCAGCATCTTCTTGCGCGTCCGTCGCACCCCAGACCCCCTGTCGGTGACAGCGCTCGTTGTGTGCGCAATCTTGGCATGTGCGTGACTACCGTCACACGCGGCCTCTCAGGCACACGCGGCCTCTCAGGCATACGCGGCCTCTCAGGTCTCGAGGACCCTCCGGGCGGGGACTGGGCGGAGCGTCAGCTGCGCGGTTGAGCGGGTTGGAACAATTCGATGAGGTTCCCGGCCGGATCGATGACGAGGATCTGCGAGCCACCCGGGCCGGTGACCACGTCGTTGCGGAACCGCACACCCGCTTGCTCGAGCCGGGCGACATCGGCCGCGAGATCATCCGTAACGAAATGGATCCGGTTCCATCCGCCCGGCGCCGGCCGCTCACCGTCGGTCATGGCGCGACCAGCGGAGCTTTGCGGGCCGCTGAGAAGCAACCGGAGGTTGCCCCGCGAAACGTCTGCGAAGGCGGGTAGCGCGCTCGACAGCACCGTGAACCCGAAGTGCCGGGTGTAGAAGTCGACGGATGCCGCTACATCGTCGACCAGGTAGCGGACGTTGACCGTGCCGTTGTCCAACATTGTTTGGTCCTCCATTTGGCTTGCGCAGAGGGTTGGCTTGCGCAGAGGGTTGGCTTGCGCAGAGCGGGCTCGCACCCGCCGTGACTCACGTTGCCGAGATGCGGGCGATCAGCCTCCGCACCCTGAGCTCGATGTCGGCGGCGACTGCCTCGAATGCGGGGTAAGCGCCCTCGTCGGTGGGTGCCGCGGCGGCAGGGTCGGGGATGCTCCAGTGGGCCGTGATGGGCTGTCCGGGGAACTCCGGGCACACCTCGCGGACCTTGTCGCACAAGGTGATGACCTGGTCGAAGTGAGTGCCAGCGAAACTGTCGAGGTGCTTGGATCGCTGCCGGGAGAGGTCGATGTCCCGCCGGGCCATGACCCGCACCGCGTTGGGATGCAAGGGCTTGGGATGGCTACCGGCGCTGTCGGCCCGAATGGCGTGTTCGGAGAGGCGCTCGAGCAGGGCTTCCGCCATCTGCGAGCGGGCGCTGTTACCTGTGCAGAGGAACAACACTCGGCTGATCCGGCCGTTGTCCGGGGGCAACCGGGGCGGTGCGGGGGACAGTTGCAATCCGGGATCGAGACCGGTGCCCGCAGTCGCCAGCACCTCGGCACAGCGCTCCAGGTCCACTCGGTAGTACGAGTCGCGCCCGTCGGAGGAGCTTCGCCTGGAGGACACCAGACCGGCGTCCCGCAGCTCGCGCAGGTGGTAGGAGACCAGGTTCTGTGGCTCGCCGAGGAGGCGAGACAGCTCGTTCACCCGGTGGTCGCTGCAGGCCAGCTCGCTGAGCAAGCGAAAGCGCTGTGGATCGGCGATCAGCTGCAAGCGGTGCTGCGGCGAGTCGTGAACAGCTCTCACGACGCGCGACATTACATCAATCCCGTTTGATGCATCTCGGCAGCACGCCCTCTTCGTACACGAAGAGGGCTCAAGGGCGGGAAAAGCGGAATGCCTGGGGCCGATTGGATGCAGAGTGAGCCGAAGCGGCCGGGGAAATCCCGATCACGTCCTGCCCGCCGGAGCGATCGGTCCCTTGCTCGCCGACCTCGTCTGCCAGGACGTGAACCTTCACGTCCGGTCC
>JAXDQG010000194.1:0-6753 GCA_034667945.1 Acidimicrobiia bacterium
GAGTCGTTCATGTAGGTCTGGGGAAACGCCAACGCCACTCGCTGGCCGTCGATGCGGACCTCGGAGACCAGCGCTTGCTCTTTCGTGCGCCGGAGGGTGCCGCCGTGGCGCCGCGCCAGCAGTTCCACCACGTCGGCACCGACGTTGTGACGGGTGTGGGCGTACTCCGGCCCCGGGTTCCCGAGACCGACGACCAGCAGGGACGACTGCTCCCCGCGACGGCTCTCGTCGGCGGGCCGGAACGCTGCCACGACCCGTCGCGATTAGTCTTCGCCGCCCGAGTCGGCGGACTCCCCTTCCGCCGCCGCCTCGGGCTCTTTCGCCGCCTCTTGTTCGGCAGCGGCCTCTTCGCCCTCGGCCTCTTCGACGGTCGGCTCGAGCGTCTGGTCGATGATCTCGACATCGGCACCGGTGGCGACCAGCACGGTCTCGGGATCTACGTCGGTGGTGACGCCGGCCGGTAGCTGGAGATCGGCAACTCGGAAGGAACCCAGCTCTCGAACCTTGGCCGCGTCGATACCCAACTCGGAGGGGATGGCCGCCGGCTTGGCCGACACCGTGATGGCGTGGATGGTGTGCGCCAGGTCGCCCGCGTCGTCGCCCTCTTCCAGCCCCACGATGGTGACGGGCACCTCGATCGAGACCGGCTGGTCGGGGTCGACCGCCAGAAAGTCGATGTGGGTGACGTCACGCCGCACCGGATGACGCTGGATCTCCCGGACGATCGTCAGATGCTCGCGCCCGTCCATCCTGATGCGAATGGGCGAGCTGAGGCCGCCAGCGACCAGTGCCCGGCGCAGCTCCGGCCAGGAAACCGCCAGCGCTGTCGGCTCCATACCGAGGCCATAGAGCACCCCGGGAACCTTGCCCTCGTGGCGGACGCGGTTGGATGCACGTGAGCCGGTCGGCCGACCGGACTCAACAGTCAGCACCTCAGGCATGATCGAATGTGCTCCTTGCTCCGCTGGCTGGGCAAACGGCCTCGTAGCTTAGCGGTCCCACAACGGGCCGCCCAACCGATGGCACCGCGTTGGCGCGGCGCCATCGGTCTGTCTCGGCGCTCAGCTCAGGTTGGTTCCGTCGAAGATCTCGCTCACCGAGGTGTCGTCGAACACCGCCCGGATGGCGTCGGCCAGGATGGGCGCTACCGACAGCACCTCGATCTTGTCGATCTGCTTCTCCGGCGGCAACGGGAGGGTGTCGGTGATGACGACCCGCTCGATCTGGCTGTTCTTGAGTCGGTCGATGGCGGGACCCGACAACACACCGTGGGTAGCGGCTGCCAGCACTCGGGCCGCTCCTGCCTCGACCAGCTGGTTGGCGGCGGCGACCATCGTGCCGGCCGTGTCGATCATGTCGTCGATGAGCACGCAGGTGCGGCCCTCGACGTCGCCCACGACGGCCAGCGCCTCGACCGAGTTCTTCGCGCCCCGCAGCCGGCGCTTGTAGACGATGGCCAGACCGGCGTGGAGATGCTTGGCGTAGCGCTCGGCGGTCTTCACCCGGCCGGCATCGGGAGACACGACCACCACGTCCTCGCCCAGGCCGGTCATGTAGGCGGCCAGCACCGGCATGGCGGTCAGATGGTCAACCGGGCCGTTGAAGAAACCCTGGATCTGGCCGGAGTGGAGATCGATCGAGACGATCCGCTTCGCGCCGGCGACCTCGAACATGTTGGCGACCAGCCGGGCGGTGATTGGCTCGCGACCTTCGGACTTGCGGTCCTGACGGGCATAGCCGAAGCAGGGAGCGACCACGGTGACCCGCTTGGCCGAAGCCCGCTTGGCCGCGTCGACCATGATCAGTTGTTCCATCAGGGCATCGTTCACAGAGCCGCACTCGTCCGCGCCGTGACCCTGCACGATGAACACATCAGCGCCCCGCATCGAGTCCGCGTAGCGGCAATGGATCTCGCCGTTGGCGAACGTCGCCACGTTGGCCTCGGCCGGCTCGACGCCCAGATTGGCCGCGATGTCGAGGGCCAGCTGTCGATTGAACCGGCCTGCTACGAGGTGAAGTCGCTTCCTCGCCGGTGTCTCGATGCCATCTGCCATGCTCGCGACTCCCGCGGTTTGTGTTCACCCGAACGCCTGCCCCCAGCAGCGCCACCACTTTGGCCGCTCGGGGCCAGTCCGTAAAGCCGAGAGGCCCGGTCAGACGGAGGACCTCAGGCCTCGCGCACCACGCTGAAGGATTCGACCCGTGAACCAGGTGCGACCTGAGCGCCCGGTTCGAGGACGGCGAAGGGGCCCACCTCGGCACCGGCGCCGATCTCGGCGTCGCGACCGACGGTCTTCTCGACACGCGCCCCGGCGGCCACCACGCAGTCGTTGAGGCGGGTGTCTGGGCCGAGCTCGGCACCCTCACCCACCAGGGTGCGGCCCTGCAGCAAGGTATTGGGGAAGATCGTCACGTCACGGGCCAGATCGACGGTGGCGTCGATGTACACCGTGACCGGATCCACCATGGTGACCCCACGCTCCAGCCAACCCAGGTTGATGCGACGCCGCAACTCGGCCTCGACCTCGGCCAGGTGCACCCGGTCGTCGACCTCGGAGACCTCACGCGGATCGGCCACCTCGACCGACCCCACCACGTAGCCGGCCCGGACCAGCACGTCGATGACACCGGCGAGGCGGTACTCGCCGTCGTAGGGGTCGGGCGTGAGCCGACGCAGGGCCGGCCCGACCACGCCCCGGCGGATGCAGTAGGCCAGCGCGCCCACTTCGTGGATGCTGCGTTCGTCCTCGTCGGCCTCGTCATCGGCCACCAGGCGAACGATGCGATCCTCCTTGCCCCGCACGACGCGGCTGCGGCCCCGGGGATCTGCCAGGCGGGCCGTCAGGATCGTGCACGCCGAGTCGGCCGCGCGATGGCGCGCCAACAGCGTCGTCACCGTTTCGGGCGAGAGCAGTGGGAGGTCGCCGGCGAGCACCAGCACGTCGCCATCGCCCAGGTCGTCCTCGGGAAGGGCGGAAAGGCCGGCGGCGGCGGCGTCGGCGGAGCCCCGAGGCTTGGCCTGCTCGACAAAGTCGACAAGCCGCTCCGGCATCTCTTCGCTGACCCGCTTGGTGATCCGCTCGGCACCGGCGCCGACGACGACCACCGTGTTGTCGACGGGACATTCGGAGAGCGCATCGAGGACGTAGAAGAGGATCGGTCGTCCGCAGATGAGATGAAGCGGCTTTGGCCGGTTGGAGCGCATGCGCACACCGGATCCCGCGGCGAGAATCACGGCTGCTAGTGACCGCCTGCTCATGAGGCGAGGGTACCGCCTGCTACGTGCACTACCAGGCCACGGCGGCGGTGTTCATGATCACGTCACAGGGCTTGTCTCTAGCCGTGATACGTGCAGGTCACAGCCACGACGGCTCCGGCTCCTAGCTGGCGGGGGAGGACTCGAACCTCCAACACCCAGATCCAAAGTCTGGTGTTCTGCCGTTGAACTACCCGCCAGGGCGTAGGTCCCCAAGGTAGTCCAGGCCCCGCGCCCGACCGCAGAGGCGGCCGCTTCCGACGACGAACGTGCTGGTGACCGATGCGCCGGCGGCTCAGCCGCTCTTCGTGGTCGTAGTGGTGGGCGCCGTGGTTGGGGTAGTGGTCGGGCTCGTCGGCGCCGCCGTGGTGGTCGTCGACGTAGAGGTGGTGGTCGTGGTGCTCGGGCTCAAATCGCCCGATGGCTTCAGGGTCCACTGCAGCTCGAGCGTGAGCGGGGACGACAGCGCCAAGAGTTGGTCTTTGGCGTCGACCACCGCCACCCGGTACGAGACCATCCGGGTGTTGACCGGGATGGAGCTCTTGCCGTCAAGCGTCACCGCGTAGTTCGTGGTGTCAGCCTTCGGGAATGCGGCCACCTGGTTGGTCGGCCAGGTCGGCGTGTCCGGGAGTTGAGTCGTGTTGCTGATCGTCTGCAGCACGACATACTTCGAGAACCCCTGATCGGCGTACCGCGGCCAACTGATCGTGACCAAGGCGTCGCTGATGGTCTTGTTCAGCTCGAACGTCGTGGTCGCGGCCGGCGAGCCGCCGGCGAGCTGCGTGGGCGTCGGCTCGGTCGTGGTCGTCGTGCTGCTCGGCACGATGACCGCAGACGCCGTTGCCTGCCCGGCAGGCGTGTCGGCCGGCACGGTGGTGTTGGGCTGGCTGGTCGTGGTCGTCGTCGGGGGCTGCGTCGTCGGAGCTGCCGTGTCCTTCGCGGCCGGCAGAGCCTGCGGACCCTGCCCGGTATCGAGATTGACCGCGTCGATCACTCGGCCGTCGGCGATGGTAAGCCGAACCTTCTGGCCGGCCTTGCACTCGAAGACGCGATCCTGCAGCTTGATGCGAGCATCGGCCTTGCACGTCGCATCGACCTCGCCGGCTGTCTCCGAACCGGTCACCTTGCCGTCGCTGCTGACCTCGAGCGACTTGGTCGTGTCGCTCACTTGCTGACCGCTGAGCGGCTGCAGATTCAGCTGCGTCGAGTTGCCGCTGTGTTCCTTGGCCAGGGAGAACAGACCGACCGCGGCCAGCAGCGCGGCCGCCACCGCACCGGCGGCCACCATGCGGAACCGCGCCCACGGTTGCCGGGGAACGAGCTGGATGGGTGCCGGCATGGGAAGATCCTCGGCCACCTTGATGCGGGCGAGCAGGTCTTCAACGAACTCTTGACGGGGAGCCGGCACCGGTCGGCGCCCCATCCGAAGAAGCTCCTCGTGGAGCTCATTGGTGTCCATACGATGCCACCTCCTCCGGTGGTCCCATTTTCTCCATTGCCTTCTTCAGTGCCTTGAGAGCCCGGGTGAGGGTTACCGCCATCACCGGTTTCGTCACGCCCATGGCTTCCGCCGCCTCTTCGTGCGACAACCCCGCCAGGTAGCGGAGGGAGATCGCCTCCTGATACCTCGCGTTCAGTGTGCCAATTGCCGCCATCATCAGCTTGGCCGGGTCGTCGCCCGATTCGATCCGCTCCACGTCGTCGAACGCCACCGAGTTGTGGAGCGCACCCAGTGCCACCTGTCCCCGATCGCTGCGGGACCGTTGCTGCCGCCGATAGTGGTCGGCAAGCTCGTTCGCGGCGATCCGGAACAACCAAGCGCCGAACCCTCCCCCTCGCCACTCGAAGCGCTCGATCTGGCGGTAAGCCCGCTCGAACGTTGCCGCGGTGACATCTTCCGCCAGGTCCCGCGAGTAGCTGCGGCGATAGGCAAAGGCGTGGATCTTGTTCACATAGCATCGGTAGAGCGTGGCGAAGGCAGCCTGATCGCCCGATCGTGCCCGATCGACGAGCTGCTGCTCGAGGTCCGCGTCTCCGTCGTCACCGGCCAAACGCACTGGCCCGTAATCTACGGCTATTCGTCGGAGGGCCGTGGCCATTCGACGTCAACACGCTGAGTGCTTTTGAGAGCACTCAGCCGATAGATGCTGGTAGAGGCGCCCCTGCCACCGACCCCGGGCCGTGCCCGATCGGGAAAGGCTGCCGACGCGATGGCCACGCATGGCCCTCGTCTCTCCCCTTCGGCCACTTGACCGACGACGCGCTGAGACCCCGGCCCTGGAACCGCACGGATCCGCCGAGCCGTGGGGCAGAGCGGCAGCGCAGCCGCTCGATCTGGATGGGCGAGGTGAGGGACGATCGTCGATCCTTTCAGAAGACCGGACCAGCCGAGGGGTCCGGTGGAGGGTGCTTCAGGTTCCCGCTCATGAGGTCCAACGACGACGTCTGACACCGATTTCACACTGGTCTGACATTCGCGCGTCGTTTTCGCAACACGCGAGCGGTCCGGATAGGGTGTCCAACCTCATGGGTTCGCTTATCAAGAAGCGCCGCAAGCGCATGCGGAAGAAGAAGCACAAGAAGATGCTGAAGCGCACCCGCTTCCAGCGCCGAGCGAAGGGCAAGTAGGCCCTACTCCAAGGGCTTGCGCGCCGGCAGCTGCCTGCATCAAGTTCTCTCCACCGACCGCCCCTCGGGGCGGTCGGTTCGCGCCACCACCCGTCCGGGGCCGGGGAAGGCACCCTCGACGAACCAGGTCGAGCCACTACCGGCCAGGGACGGCATCTGCCCGCACGACCGGGCGAGGTGGTCTCGCCAGAACGCCAGATCGGGGCACACGGCCAGTGCAGCCGGCTCGAGATCGTTGTCGGGATGCCGGGGGCCGCCCAGCTCGTCCCAGGCCCGGTAAACCGCGGGCGTGGAGCACGCCAAGGGCGGGGTGAACAGCGTGAACGTGCGATCGACCGGGGGAAGCGGCCGGATCTCGTCCCCGATGCCGCCGACCTGGGCCCGTCCCCCGATGAGACAGAAGGGCACATCTGCACCGAGCTTGGCGGCTACCGAGACGTCGTCGACACCGGCCCAACGGAGCACGGCGGCGGCGTCAGCCGACCCCCCGCCCAGTCCCCCGCCGGCGGGAATGCGCTTGCGAAGCGTCACGTGCGCGGTACGTCCCACGAGGCGAAGGGCGCGGCGCACCAGGTTGTCCTCGTCCGCGGTCACAGGCAGTCCGACACCCACCTCGTCGAGCACCTCCAGCCCGTCCCCGGGCGCGAAGGCCAGTTCATCGGCCAGATCGAGCGTCACCATCTCGGCGTCGAGCAGGTGGTAGCCGTCGGGACGGCGTCCCAGCACTCGGAGCGACACCGTGAGCTTGGCAGGGGCCCGAACGACGTCAGTCACCGTGAGGACCGTAGCGGGCGCCGTCGCCGGCTCTTGCTCCGGTCCGTCAACCGTCGGCACCCGCATCGGCTATCGCCTGCCGGGCGAGGCGCAGC
>JAXDQG010000195.1:0-8252 GCA_034667945.1 Acidimicrobiia bacterium
CGCACTAGTGTTCCTGTCTGATCACCCCGCGGCAGGGAAGGGAACTCCATGGCCCGTTTCGGAGCAGTGCTGACCGCCATGATCACCCCCTTCGACAAGGCTGGTGAGCTCGACTACGACGTGGCCGCAACCCTCGCCCGGTGGCTCGTCGACCAGGGCAACCAGGGCCTCGTCGTGGCCGGCACGACCGGTGAGAGCCCAACGATCACGCACGCCGAGCAGGTCAGGCTCTTCCAGGTGATCCGCGAGTCTGTGTCGGTGCCGGTCGTGGTGGGCGTCGGGTCGAATTCCACCCGCGAGTCCCTCGAATTGGCGGAAGCCGCTGTGGCCGCTCAGGCCGACGGTGTCCTGATCGTCACGCCGTACTACAACCGCCCGTCGCAAGCCGGTCTGCTGGCCCATTTCAAGGCGGTCGCGGCGGTCAGCGATCTACCGGCGATGTTGTACGACATCCCCGTCCGCACCGGGCGCAAGATCGAGTTCGACACACTGCTCGAATTGGCTGAGACGGTGCCGAACATCGTGGCCCTCAAAGACGCCGCGGGGAATCCGGCCGAGACGGCCAAGCTCATCGCGAAGGCACCTGGCGATTTCGAGGTCTACTCCGGCGACGATTCGCTCACCTTGCCGCTCCTGTCTGTCGGTGCGGTGGGCGTCGTCGGTGTCTGCACGCACTGGTGTGCTGCCGAGATGGCCGAGATGGTGGCGGCCTACCACAAGGGTGACGTCGAACGGGCTCGTCAGCTCAACGCCCTGATGGCCGACTCCTACGACTTCGAGACGGGCCTGGCCGCGCCCAATCCGGTGCCAAGCAAGGCCATGCTGCGCACGCTTGGCCTGGCAGTGGGCGAGTGCCGGCCGCCGATGGGCCCGACGCCGGCCGGCCTCGAAGACCGGGCGCGTGCCGTCCACGCCCATCTCGAGCAAGCTCGGAACGCCTAGGCACCGCATCCGCTCCGCTGCCCCCAGGGGGCGGTAGGTTGGGCATCACATGCCGCAACCGGTAACCATCACTTTTCTCGGCGGGCTGGGCGAGATCGGCCGCAATTGCGCGGTCCTCGAGTGCGACGGCTCCATGGTCGTCGTCGATTTCGGGCTGATGTTCCCCGGGGTCGACATGCCAGGTATCGATCTCGTCCTTCCCGATTTCACGTTTCTGCTCGAACATGCCGGTCAGGTGGCTGGCGTCGTCCTGACCCACGGCCATGAGGACCACGTCGGCGGCTTGGCCTTCCTGCTCCGTGAGCTGTCCGTGCCGCTCTACGGATCGGCCTTCACCCTCGGGCTTGCCCGCAACCGCATCGAAGAGGCGGGCCTCGTCGGCCGGACCAGATTCCATCCGGTGGCCGATGGCCAGCGGGTGCAGATCGGCGCCTTTGGCTGCGAGTTCATACCCAACACCCATTCCGTGCCGTCGGGGAATGCGATCGCCTTCCACACGCCCCAGGGGGTGATTCTCCACTCGGGCGATTTCAAGCTCGACACCACCCCCGTCGACGGACGCCTCTCCGATCTGGCCCGCATCGGGGCGCTGTCATCCGATCCCGGTATCCGCCTGCTGTTGGCAGATTCGACCAATGCCGACGAGCCCGGCTGGGCGTCGTCCGAGTCCAGGGTCGGCGGCGTCCTCTACGACCTCTTCCACGAGCACCAGGACCGGCGCATCGTGACGGTCTGCTTCTCGAGCCACATCCATCGCATCCAGCAGATCGCGGATGCCGCCATCGAACAGGGCCGGGTGGTGGCCACCCTGGGTCTGTCGATGAAGAAGAACGTGCGCTTGGCCCGCAGCATGGGCCTCCTCGACATCCCCTCCGACAAGCTTGTCGACGTCGAGGAGACCGAGGGCATGGAGCCCGGCCGGGTCTGCGTGATCTCGACGGGTTCGCAGGGGGAGCCCTACTCCGCGTTAGCCTTGATGGCGTCCAACCAGAACCGCTTCCTCAAGATCGGGCCCGAGGACACGGTCATCCTCTCGTCGCACCCGATCCCGGGCAACGAGGCCAATGTCGGCCGCGTGATGAACGGACTGGTGAGGCTCGGCGCCGACATCGTCCATACCGGCATCGCCGATGTGCACGCGTCCGGTCACGCCAAGGCCGAGGAGCTACGCCTTTACCACAACCTCGTTCGGCCCGAGTGGTTCGTACCGGTGCACGGCGAGTCGCGGCACATGTCCGCCCACGCTCGTCTGGCGCAGGACGTCGGCATGGACCAGTCACGGATCCTCCTCTGCGAGGATGGCGACCAGATCGTGCTCACCGACGCCGGGCTCATCCGGGGCGACCGGGTCCAGGCCGGACATCTCTACGTCGACGGCATCGTGGGCGATGTAGGCCGCGGGGTCCTGCGCGATCGCCGCGTGCTGGCGGAAGAGGGCGTGGTGGTCGTCATCGTGGCGGTCGATCCGCAGGAACCGGCAATCGTCTCAGGTCCCGAGCTCATCACCAGAGGCTGGGTCTACGCGCCCGAAGCCGAGAACCTGCTCGACGAGGCGACCGCGGTCATCCGGGCAGAGGTCGAGGACGCGCTCGCGAGCGGCCCCTTCGAACTCGAGCAGCTGCAGCAGCGGATCCGTCGTGCCGCCGGGCGGTTCGTCAACGAGCGCACCCGTCGCAAGCCGATGATCGTGCCGGTGGTGCTCGAGGTCTGATGGTCCGGCCGGGCCGCGGCTCGCGCAGGCAAATACCGAGGCTGTCCTGGTTGCGGTGGGCAAAGCGCTGTTGCTGGTGGGGCTGATGTTAGGTTTGGGGCTGCTGTGACGACGACAAAGCGCCAGAAGCCGGGCGGGCGAAGCCCTATGCGGCGTCACAACCCGCCCAAGCACGCCGCCAAGAAAAGACCCAAGGCCGCTCACGCCCGACGTGCGACGCCGCGCGGCGGTGAAGTGAAAGCGGTCGTCCATCACCACCGGGCCGACCTGTGGGGCATGGCCTTCCTGGCGTTGGGCGTCATCGCCGGGCTCGGCATCTACATGGGTGGAGCGGGGGTGTTCGGCCACGCGGTGGACGTCAGCCTGGGCACCGTGGTGGGCACCGTGCGCTACGTCGCGCCGGTGATCTTCCTGCTCACAGGCGTGTTCCTCCTGCGGGCCCGCCAGGAGGAGGAGGCGAACGTCCGCAACGTGCTGGGCCTGTTGCTGGGATTGGCCGCCCTGACCGGGCTGTTCCATGTGCTGCGGTTCAGCTCGGCGGGCGATCCGGTGAGTGATCTTTCGCAGGCCGGTGGCGTTGTCGGCGCCGTCGCCGGTCAGCCGCTGGTCAAGTTCGCCGGCGATTTGGGTGCCGGTGTCCTGCTGTTCCTGGTGCTGACCATCTCGGCCCTGGTGCTCACCCGCACCACGGTGCGGGTCGCAAGCCAGGCGACCGCCGCCGCGCTGGCCCCGGGGGGCCGCCTGCTGGTCCGCGGTATCCAGAACCTCTTCCACGGTGGTTTGACCGGCGGCGTTGAGGAGGAGGACGACGACGTCATCGGCCGTTCGGGCCCGGTCTTTCCCGACGACGGCGCATCGGTGGACCAGCCACGCCGGCCGCGCCGCACCCGAGCCCGCCAGACGCTCGGTGCCTCGATGGGTGATGAACCCGACGGCGACGGCACGCGCGACCTCAAAGCCGACCCAGCCGACCTGGCGTCGGACACCACCACCATCGACTTGCGCGCGGGGACGCAGGTTGTCGTTCCCCGGATCGTGCTGCCGGCCGAGCCACCGGTCGCCGATGAGGGCGACGATGAGGCCGACGACCTCGACGACGGCGAACTGGCCGTGGCCGACCCGGAGCTCGGAGCACCGGGACCTCGCGACGGCGTGGAGTGGAAGGTCCCGCCGGCCAAGCTCCTGGATCGATCCGGAGCCCAGGAGGTCGACCGGGCCATGGTCGAGCGCACGGGCCGTACGCTCGAACACGCGCTGGCCGAGCACGGGGTGGAGACCCGCCTGGTGGGAATGGTGGTCGGGCCGACGGTCACCCGCTACGAGCTGGAGCTCGGGCCGGGTGTGAAGGTTGCCCGGGTCACGAGCCTCCATCGGGACATCGCGTACGCCATGGCCACCCCCGATGTGCGCATCCTGGCGCCCATCCCGGGACGCCAGGCGATCGGTGTCGAAGTGGCCAATCTGCGACGCCAGCTGGTGACCGTCGGCGACATACTGGGCTCCGAAGAGGCCCGCAAGGCCGATCACCCCCTCGAGGTCGCCATCGGGCGCGACATCATGGGCCGGGCGGTGCTGGCCAACCTGGCCACGATGCCGCATCTGCTCATCGCCGGAGCCACCGGCGCCGGCAAGTCGTCGTGCATCAACTCGCTGATCACTTCGATCCTCATGCGGACCACGCCCGACCAGGTTCGGATGATCCTCGTCGATCCGAAGCGGGTCGAGCTCGGCCAGTACAACCGCCTTCCCCACCTCCTCACCCAGGTCGTCACCAACCCCAAGAAGGCCGCCAACGCCCTCTCGTGGACCGTCCGGGAGATGGAGCGCCGCTACGACCTCCTCTCGGAGGTGGGGGTCCGGGACATCACCGGTTACAACGCCGCGTACGACCGTGGCGACCTCGCGGGGGAAACCTCCGAGATTCTGCGAAAGGCGCTCGGCCATCTGCCCGAAGGCGCGGCCGACCTGCAGTTTCCCCGCCTGCCCTACATCCTCGTCGTCGTCGACGAGCTGAACGACCTCATGATGGTGGCGGCTCGTGACGTCGAGGACTCGATCTGCCGTATCGCCCAGATGGCCCGAGCGGTCGGCATCCACCTGGTGATCGCCACACAGCGTCCGTCGGTCAACGTCATCACCGGTGTGATCAAGGCCAACGTGCCGTCACGCATCGCCTTTGCGGTGTCGTCGCTGGCCGACAGCCGAGTGATCCTCGACCAGCAGGGGGCCGAGCGGCTTGTGGGGCGAGGCGACATGCTGCTGCTCGGGCCGTCCTCCTCCATCCCGCAGCGCATCCAGGGCGCCTGGGTCACGGAAGACGAGGTACGGGCGGTCGCGGCCCACTGGCGCCGTCAATGCCCCGAGGTCAACTACGTCGAAGGCGTCGAGGGATCCGACGACGACCAGGCGTCGCTGTTCGATCTGGGCTCCGGTGGCGGGGGAGGCGACGACGAGGACGATGCTGCCCTCGTGCGCCAGGCCCGCGAGCTGGTGGTCCGTTCGCAGCTTGGCTCCACGTCGATGCTGCAGCGCAAGCTGCGGGTCGGTTTCGCCCGGGCCGGTCGGTTGATGGACCTGCTGGAGCAGCAGGGCGTGGTGGGACCGTCCATCGGCTCCAAGGCTCGTGAGGTGCTCATGACGCCGGAAGAGCTCGACGAGCTGGGTACCCGAGCCTGAGTCAGGTTGTGTATCGGACGCCGCTCCGCCGGCGCTGGCTTGCCTCGGTGACCGAGGGCGGCAGGTAGCCGGAGTCTTCCAAGCTGAAATTTGTGCCGGGCGGGACGATCTCATCGATGCGGTCGAGCAGGTCGGCATCGAGGACCACAGAGGGTGCATCCAGCTGGGTCTTCAGCTGTTCCAGCGTGCGAGGCCCGATGATGGCCGACGTGACCGCCGGATGGTTCAGGACGAAGGCAATCGCCAGATGGACCAGCGTGAGGCCCGCCTGCTCGGCCAGGGCGGCCAGCGCGTCGGCGGCTTCGAGTTTGCGCTGGTTGACGGGGTTGGAGAGGTCGAAGCGTGCCGGTAAGCGAGTCGCCCGGTGGCTGGTGACATCGTTCGCGCCCTTGCGCCATCTGCCCGACAGCCATCCGCCCGCCAGTGGGCTCCAGGGGATCACGCCCATGTCGTAGCGACGACAGGCGGGCAGTACCTCGAACTCGACGCCGCGCACCAGCAGCGAATAGGGCGGCTGCTCACAGACGAAGCGCTCGCGCTCACGCCGCTGGGCCACCCACTGGGCCTCGACGATCTCCGACGCGGGGAATGTCGAGCTGCCGATGGCTCGCACCTTGCCGGCGTGGATCAGATCGGACAGCGCCGCGAGCGTCTCGTCGATCTCGCAACTCGGGTCCGGTCGATGAATTTGGTACAGGTCGATGTAGTCCGTCTCCAGGCGGCGAAGCGACGCCTCGCATTCCCGCACGATCCAGCGTCGTGAGTTGCCGCCCATATTGGCGTCTCGGCCCATCGAGCCGTGCACCTTGGTGGCCAGCACGACGTCGGCCCGACGGCCCCGAAGCGCCTTGCCCACCAGCTCCTCGGATTCACCGGCCGAATAGACGTCGGCCGTGTCCACGAAGTTGATCCCCGCGTCGAGCGCTGTGCTGACGATGTCGTTGCACTCGTCGTGGTTGCGGTTGCCGATCGAGCCCAACATCATCGCCCCGAGGCAGAGAGGGCTGACCTTGATGCCGGTGCGCCCCAGCGTGCGGTACTCCATGCGGGCCCCCTTTCGATTCGCCTGCCGACGCTAACCGTGTCGGCCCGAGCAAGCCGATGGCGCGGGCAGGTCACGCCCTGCCGGGCCCGAGGGGCAATCGGTGTGTCACACCTCAAGCACTAGCCTGCCCGGCGATGGCGCGAAGCTTCTGGGTCGAAACCCTGGGCTGTCCCAAGAACCAGGTCGACTCCGACAAGTTGGTGGGCACCATGCTGGCGGACGGCATGGTGGCGGCCGACGCCCCCGATGAGGCCGACCTCATCGTGGTCAACACCTGCGCCTTCATCGAAGAGGCCCGCCAGGAGTCCATCGACACCATCCTGGCCATCGAGAGCGGTCGCCGTTCGGGTTCTCGACTCGTGGTGACCGGCTGCATGGCCGAGCGGTACGGGGCCGAGCTGGCCGACGCTCTGCCCGAGGTGGACCAGGTCGCCCCCTTCGGCGTGCCGGTGTCACTCGGCACCACCCGCCTCGGTGGCGGCCCGCAGCTCGTCCCCAACTTCGACCTTCTCAACCTGCCCCGGCCGGCGGCGAGCGCCCCCTGGGCCTACGTGAAGGTGGCCGAGGGATGCGACCGCGCCTGCGGGTTCTGCGCCATCCCCTCGTTCCGAGGGCCGCAGCGCTCTCGTCGGCTCGACGACATCGTGGCCGAGGTCGAGGCCTTGGGTGTGGTGGAAGCGGTGTTGGTGGCGCAAGATCTGGCTGCCTACGGGAGAGATCAGGGTCGCGGCTCCCGTCAGATCGTGCCATTGGTGCGGGCCGTGGCCGAGCGGGTTCCGCGGGTGCGCCTGCTCTACCTCTATCCCTCCGATCTGACCGACGGTCTCGTCGACGCCATCTGCGAGACCGGTGTGCCGTACTTCGACCTCTCCCTGCAGCATGTCTCGCGGCCGTTGCTGCGCCGCATGCGGCGCTGGGGAGACGGCCAGCGATTCCTCCACCGCATCGCCGACATCAGGCGGCGAGAACCGGGCGCGGCCTTCCGGTCGAACTTCATCGTGGGCTATCCGGGCGAGACCGAGGGCGATCACGACCAGCTCCTGCAGTTCATCGAAGAGGCCCAGCTCGACTGGTGCGGCTTCTTCGCGTTCTCGCCAGAGGACGGCACGTACGCCGTCGGCCTAAATGGTCGGGTGCCCACTGCGCTGGTGGCTGAGCGCCTTGCCGAGCTGCGCGAGCTGCAGGACGGAATCACCGCCTCCCGACGTGACGATCTCATCGGCAGCGAAGTCGAAGTGTTGGTGGATGCACCAGGCGCGGCGCGCAGCTATCGGGAGGCACCAGAGATCGACGGCATCATCGAAGTACCCGACGACATGGCGGTTGGCAGCCTGGCCACGGTGAAGGTCTTCGGCGCGGCCGGGCCCGACCTGCAGGGTGAACCGGTGGGTGGGTGAGCGGCCCCGTGGCCCGGACGATCCCCTACGACGCCTCGGCCAAGCTGACGCCGGCGAATGCCGTGACCCTGGCGCGCCTGCTGCTCTCGCCCGTCCTCATCCTGCTCATCCTGCTCGACGGTCCGTCGTACCCGGCGCTGCTCGTCGGCTTCGTCATCGCGGTCACCGACGGTATCGATGGCTGGCTGGCCCGTCGGCACGGTGCCACCCGTTCGGGTGCGTTTCTCGACCCGCTGGCGGACAAGGTCCTGGTGCTCGGCTCAGCGGGTGCCTTGGCCGCCATCGGCATATTCGACTGGTTGCCGGTGCTCATCATCGCGGCACGCGAGGTGGCCATCTCGCTCTATCGCTCCTACTGGGCTCGTCGCGGTTTGGCCGTGCCTGCCCGCCGGGTGGCCAAGGTGAAGACCGTCGTGCAGGAGTTCGCGGTGGCTTTTGCCCTGGTGCCCCCCATCGCCGATCACGAGCGCTGGTTCCCGCT
>JAXDQG010000196.1:0-5175 GCA_034667945.1 Acidimicrobiia bacterium
CGGGCATGCTCCATGCCGCCCTGCGCCTGACCGATCACGCCCGGGCGGAGGTCTTGGGCATCGATGCGACGGCCGCACTGGCGGCGTCGGGCGTGGTCGCCGTGTACACCGCGGCCGACATCCCCGGCGAACTGCGAACCGGGCTCATCCACAAGGATTGGCCGGTCATGATCCCGCTCCGCGGTCGCACCTCCTACGCCGGCGACGTGCTGGCCGTGGTGGTCGCCGACACCCGTCAGCACGCCCGGGCTGCGGCCGAGCTGGTGGACATCGACTATGAGGTATTGGCGCCGCTGACCGACCCGGAGCTGGCCCTGCAGTCCGACGAGATCGCCGTGTGGGGCACGGACAGCAATGTGCTGTCGGTGTCGTCCTACCGACGCGGCGATGTGGACGCCGCCTTGGCGGCCAGCGTGCACGTGGTCCGCGAGGAGTTCCACACCCAGCGCGTCGAGCAGGCCTTTCTCGAGCCCGAATCGACCCTGGCCGTACCGGACCCGACGGCCGGAACGATGCATGTGTACTCGGGTGGCCAGGGCGTCTGGGACGATCGCAACGACATCGCCCGGGTGCTGGGCGTGGCCAACGACCGCATCACCGTCGAACTGGTCTCGAACGGCGGGGCCTTCGGCGGCAAGGAAGACCTCTCCAACCAGGCCCAGACCGCGCTGGCCGCCTGGTTGCTGCAACGACCGGTGAAGTGCACGTTGTCGCGGGAGGAGAGCCTGCGTATCCACGCCAAACGGCACCCGATCCGTCTTCGCTACGAGCTGGGCTGCAACGCCGAGGGCCAACTGACCGCGTTGCGGGTGCGAGGCGTGGGCGATTCGGGGGCCTATGCATCCGTGGGCATGAAGGTGCTGGAGCGCGCTGCCGGCCACGCCTCGGGCCCTTACCACCTGCCCGCCATCGATGTCGAGACCATCGCGGTGCGCACCAACAACCCGGTCTGCGGGGCGTTCCGCGGCTTCGGGGCCAACCAGGCGCAGTTCGCCATGGAGGGCTGTCTCGACCGGCTGGCCGCCCTGGCCGGACTCTCCGGCTGGGACATCCGCAAGCACAACGTGATCCGCCCCGGTGCCCTGTGGGGACCAGGACAGGTCATGGACGAAGGTTGCCGCGGCGCCGAGGTCTGCCTCGACACCATCCGTCCGCACTACGAATCAGCAGTGGCGGCCGGGCGGGCAGTCGGACTGGGACTCGGGCTGAAGAACAGCGGCCTCGGCAACGGGTTCAAGGAGTGGACCGGCGCAGTGGTGCGGTTCTGCGCAGATGCCACCGTCGAGGTGCGCCACGGTTGGACCGAGATGGGCCAGGGCATGCACTCGGTCGCCCTCCAGGTGGCGGTCGAGGAGCTCGGCATCGCTCCGGACCGCATCCGCGTCATCGTGGATACCACCCGTGAGCTGGGCATCGGCCAGACCACCGGCTCCCGTGGCGCGCTGATGGGCGCCGGGGCGGTTCGCAGTGCCTGCCAGGCGGCGCTGGCTGCCGGCTGCACGCCCGAGGTCGACTACCTGGGCGAGTACCGGGTCGACTGGACGCAGAAGCTCGGCGAAGTCGAGCAGCCCACCATCCATTCCACCTTCGGCTACGCCGCGCAGCTGGTGGTGATGGACCGGGACAGCGGGCGGATCGAGAAGGTCGTGGCCGCTCATGATGTCGGCCGGGCCGTCAATCCAACCCTGTGCGAGGGGCAGATCGAGGGCTCGGTGCACATGGGCCTGGGCTATGCGCTCACCGAGGACTTTCCTGCCGACCCCGAGACCGCCTTCCCCACCAACATGACCTTGCGCTCGCTCGGCATCCTGCGGCCGAAAGACGTGCCGCCCATCGAGGTGATCCTGGTGGAGTGCCCGCAGCCCAACAGCCCCTACGGCATCAAAGGCGTGGGAGAGATCGGTCTCGTTCCGACGGCGGGGGCGGTCGCGGCGGCGTTGCACGACTTCGACGGCCGCTGGCGCACCGACCTGCCGATGTCGGCCGGATCCACCGCCGGTGACTGAGACACCGGACAACTTGGCGCCGGACAAGTTGGCGCCCCACAACTTGGCGCCCGACAAGTTGGCGCCCCACAACTTGGCGCCGCAGAACTTGGCGACCGACAACTTGGCGACCACAGCCGGCCTCGTGTGTGCACACCATCATCTCTACTCCGCGCTCGCTCGGGGCATGCCGGCGCCGCCGCAGAACCCGCGGGCTTTCCTGGAGATCCTCGAGCAGATCTGGTGGCGGCTCGACCGGGCGCTCGACCTCGAGATGCTGGCCTGGTCGGCCCGCCTGGGAGCGCTCGAGGCGCTGGAATGTGGCACCACGGCCATCGTCGACCATCACGAGTCGCCAGAGGCGATCGAGGGTTCGCTGACCGTGATCGCCGAAGCCTGTGCCGAGATCGGCGTGCGAGTGAGCTGCGCCTACGGCGTCACCGATCGCCACGGGCCGGACGGCGCCCGCCGGGGCCTGGCCGAGAACGAGCGCTACCTCCGCTCGGGAGGCCGAGGCATGGTGGGTATCCATGCTGCCTTCACGTGCTCGGACAACACGCTGGCGGCTGCCGCCGGGCTGGCGGCGGATCTGGACGTCGGCGTCCACGTGCACGTGGCTGAGGGCACGGTGGACCGGCCGGCCGGTGAGCGTCTGGCCCGCTGGGCCAAGGATGACTGGCTCCTGGTGCACGCCGTCCACCTCGATCGTCCGCTCGCCGGGACAATCGCCCACAACCCCCGCTCGAACATGAACAACGCGGTGGGCTACGCCCGACCGACCCGTTTCCCCAACCGGGTGGCGCTGGGCACCGACGGCATCGGCGCCGACATGCTCGAGGAGTTCCGCCTGGCCTACGTGCGCTTGCGGGAGGACGACGTCTGCGCCACCCCGGAAACGCCATGGCAGTGGCTGCAAAACGGTGCCGCCCTTGTGCCTGAGGTGCAGAAGGATCGCGTGACCTGGGCTTACAGCCCGGTCGACCCGTGGCGCCTGGCCTTTACGCCGGGGGTTCGGGCACGTCGGGTAGAGGTCGACGGCGAGGTGCTGCTGGAGGACGGCCGGCCCACCCGGGTCGACGCGGACGAGATCCGGGCCAAAGCGGCCGAGCAGGCCGCCCGACTGTTTGCCCGACTGTGAACCTGTGACCGGACTGGCAGCCTGTGACCGGACTGTGAACCTGTGACCGGACTGTGAACCTGTGACCGGAAAGGACAGAGCCTCGATGCAACCCGGTTCGAACGCCGAAGCCGCGGCAGCCGTCGGCGCAAGCGGGCGGGTGGCGCTGTACCTCCAGGACGCCCACTCCATCCGGCGGGGGATGGAGCTGAGCCGCTACGCGGAACAGGCCGGCTTCGAGGCGGTATGGCAGGCCGAGTCACGGCTGGTTCGTGAGGCGACCGTCCCGATGGCCGCCTACGCCGCGGCCACGGAGCGGATCATGGTCGGCTCCGGCGTGGTGGACTGCTGGACCCGAAACGCGGCCCGGCTGGCGGCCACCTTCTCCACGCTCGACGACCTTGCGCCCGGCCGGGTCATCCTCGGAATCGGTGCCTGGTGGGACCCGCTGGCCCGCAAGGTCGGCGTCAACCGGGCTCGTCCACTGGCGTACATGCGCGAGATCGTCGAGTCGGTCAGGGCGTTGTTGCGCTGCGACGGGCCGGTCAGCTTCAACGGTGAGTTCGTGCAGCTCGACGGGGTCGAGCTCGACTATGTGCACGAGGCCCGCCGGGCCAAGCAGGTGCCCATCTACATCGGGGCCACCGGCATGCAGATGATGGAGCTGAGCGGGCAGATCGCAGATGGCGTCCTGCTCAACTACCTGGTCAGTCCCAACTACAACCGGGAAGCCCTCCACCGTCTCCACAAGGGGGCCGCTCGAGCGGGTCGCAGCCTGGAGCACATCGACCGACCCCAGCTCGTGGTCTGCTCGCTCGACCGCGACCGTGGCCGGGCGCTGGACAACGCCCGCCTGCTCGTCACCCAGTACCTGGGCCAGCAGCCGCACATCATGAAGGCCTCCGGCGTTCCCGAGAGCCTGCTCGAGGAGATCAGCCGGGTCTTGACCTGGCCGGCGACCCACGAGCAGGTGGCCGCGGCGGCCAAGCTGGTCCCCGACGACATCGTGCAGATGATCACGGCGTCCGGCAGTCCCGAGGAGTGCCGGGCCAAGGTCGCCGAGTACGTCGCGGCCGGCTGCACCTGCCCGGTGCTCTACCCCCTCGGCGACGACGTCGAGGCCATGATCGACGCCTTCAAGCCGGCCTGACACCGAGGCTGGCGGCCGGCGTTGGGGTATCGAGCCTCCGCCGGTGGACAGGGGCTCACCCGTTGGTGCCGTAGAGTGGCGGAACCATGTCCAGCCAGGATGCTCGCCCCCTGTTGTTCGTCCTGTCCGGTCCCTCGGGCGGTGGGAAGGGCACCGCGCTCGAGGAGCTCACCGCTTCCGGCTACGTGCGGGTTCCCACCTACACCACCCGTGCCCCCCGCCCTGGCGAAACCCACGGTGTCCACTATCGCTTCGTCGACGACGAGGAGTTCATGAAGCGGGTGGCCGCCGGCGACATCGTCGAATACACCCGCACCTATTCGGATTCGCTCTATGGCGCACCGAGGGAGCTCTTCGAGACCGACCGCGAAGAGGCCCTACTGGCCGAGCTCGACGTGAAGGGCTTCGCTCGCCTTCGGTCGCTGTCACGGCGCCGGGTGGCGGGATTGTTCGTCGCCGCGCCGACCATCGACACGGCCGCCGAGCGCATCAACGGCCGGGGGCGCGAAGAGAACCTCGACCGGCGCCTGCAGGTTCACGACAACCAGCTCGACCACTCCTGGTGGTACGACTACTTCGTCGTCAACGACGATCTGGACCGCTTCAGGGAGATCGTCAGCATGATCGGCCGGGTCGAGCTCGCCCGCACCCACGGGGCTCGCTACCTGGCGCGACGCTGGATGGAGATGGACGCCACCCTCGAATGACGACGAGGGCGGCGCCCCGAGGCTGTTCGTTCATGAAGTGCGCCGTGTCAACCAGCGGCTCGCCGCACAACATGAACATTCAGCGCATCCAGCTGAACTGTGTGCCGTCGCCGAGCGGCGCGAACTCCGGTGTGCGCTTGTCGAGGAAGCTGTGGACGCCTTCGGTGAAGTCGGGGCCCACCAACGACTCCTTCATGATCTCGTTCGAATCCGCGA
>JAXDQG010000197.1:0-3531 GCA_034667945.1 Acidimicrobiia bacterium
GCAGGTCGTTCCGGTGCTCCGATCGCTGGCCCGCTTCGGCGTCCGTTTCCTGGCCGATCAGCCCAGTCATGGGTTTGGGGCCCAGCGGGCTGCCCATGCGCTCCTGGGTGCGTGGCGCCAACGGCACGATGTGCAGCTGCGTGCCCGCCTCGTCGTTGTTGACGAGGACGAGGTGGACATTGTCCTCGATGGCTACGACACGCGGGTCGAGAGGCCGCAAGGGCAGCCGGACGTGGTCATGAAAACGGCCATTCGCGAGCTGGTCGAAGCTCGACGGCGCAACGGCGTGGTGGCCGCGGAGCTGAGCGGATCACCGGAGATGCAGGACATGTTCCTCGAAGCATTCGGTCTCATGCTGCAGCCGGCCGACGAAGACGCCGCGGTACGGGAGTAGCTCAGCTGGACGCGGGTTGTGCGCCAGCCTCCTGGGAAGCCTCGCCCTCCGTGCGGACTGTCTCTTCCGCCTCCCCATCCTCCTCGTTGGAAACCGCCGGCGGGCGGAAGGAGCCCAGGGGATCGAAACGCTTCATCGACTGGTCGTCCGTCGGCGGACCGTGGGAGCCGGCAAGGTTCTCGTCGTGCTCTCGATTTCGCCCGGCGGAGCCGTGGGTCGGCAACACGCGTTCGCCGTTTTGGCCGATCACCACGGCGGACTCATCGTCGGCGTCTTGTGCCATGACCTCTCGTACCCGTAGAGCGACCTCTCGTACCCGTAGAGCGACCTCTCGTACCCGTAGAGCAACGCCTGGAACCTGCCCGGTGGCAGGCCGATCGCCTTGGTGCAGCTGCGACGTGGCCACGAGGCGTTCGATGCCGTCGCTGCCACGGCAGATCCTTCAAGGCTTCCGGACGCTCGGTCCTCAGGGTTTGTCCAACACCCACGCAGCCAGAATGGCCGCGATCATGCCTATGAACGTGGCAAGCCAGACTGCCACTCCGGTGTCCATGCCAACGTTCCTTCCTTGTCGGCCGCCGGTCGGGTGAGCGTTTCGATGCCGACACGTCGCTGCGCCGGTCGTAGCCCTGCGCACTCCGGATGTGTTCCCGGCGAACCCGTGTCGTAATCGTTTTGCAACCTTAGCGCGCGCCGATCGCGCGTTAGCGGACCCTGGGCTGGCTCTTCGGCCTGGTCACCGAGGTCGAACGTTCGCTGGCACGGTGTCGTGGGCGGGGCCTGACCCGACTTGGGCCGACTGCCGCTTCGAAAATCCGCGGCGTTGTCCGCTTGACGTTCCTTGACTGTCACACCCCGTTCGTAGAGTCGGCGGCGCTTCCCCCGATTGCGATCAGAGCATCGGAGAACTCGTCATGAACACCACCATCACTCTCGTAGGCAACCTCACGCGTCAGCCCGAGCTGCGCACCACGGCGAAAGGCGTGCTCGTTGCCAATCTCGGCGTGGCCGTGAACCGCCGGTGGCGCGACGCCGGCGGCGAGTCGCAGGAGTCCACCAGCTTCTTCAACGTGGTTGCCTGGGGCTCGCTCGCCGAGCACTGTGCCATGTCCCTCGAGCGTGGTGACCTGGTGGTGGTGCAGGGCCGGCTCGAGCAGCGCTCCTGGACCACCGACAGCGGCGATCGTCGCAGCACGGTCGAGGTGATTGCAGACGACATCGGGCCGTCCCTTCGCTGGGTCGCGGCGTCGCTGTCCCGCAGCGAACGGGCGACCTTGGTCGACGCCGCGTAGTTCAGCGAAGTGAGGACAGGCCGGGTCGGCCTCGTGTCGGCCCGGTCTGTCTCACTGACCGTTCGGCCAGGCGGGCCTGTCAGACGACTGGGCAGAGACCGCCGTCGATGTTGATGGCAGTACCGGTCACGTAAGAGGCGGCGTCCGACGCCAGGAAGCAGGCCAGCCGAGCGAACTCGTCGGCTTCACCCATTCGGCCGAGCGGCACTCGATGTCCGACCTTGGCCACATACTCTTCAAAGGACGAGCCATCGGCGCCGCTCGCATATCGGCGCTCCCACTGCTCCGATACCAACAAGCCGGTGCACAGGGCGTTGACCAGCACGTTGTCGGCTGCCACCTCACTGGCCACCGCCTTGGTCAGCGCCATGCCAGCTGCTCGCGTGACTGCAGTCGGCGCCGAGCCCGCGGCGGGAGCCTTGGCGGCCGTGTTGAGGACGTTGATGATGCGCCCCCACCGTTGTGAGCGCATATCGGGCAGCACCAGGCGCATGACGCGGATGGCGGCGAACAGCTTCAGGTCGAAATCGGCCTGCCAGGCTTCGTCGCTGATGTCGCCGAAAGCACTGGTGGCCGAAGTGCCGGCGTTGTTGACCAAGATGTCGATCGAGCCGAGCAGGCCGACTGCTTCTCGATGGGCCTCGTTGATCTGCTCGACGACGCGGACGTCGGCCGGCACTGCGTGGACGCGCTCGGGGACCCGGGCTTCGCGGCGGATCATCTCGGCAGCTGCCTCGAGCACCTCGGCACGTCTGGCCACGATGACGACGCCTGCGCCCGAGGACGCGAAACGTCGAGCCATGGCCAGTCCCAGGCCAGCGCTTCCGCCGGTGATGAGCGCGTTGCGTCCGTCGAGGCTGATGTCCATGGGGTGTTCCCTTCCTGGCAGTCTTCCGCGGCGGCAGGGTACGCAACGCTGCCGGCACGCGCCCGACCAGTCGTGGCGCCCGTCCCCCTGAGGCGCGTGAACTACGGATCGGCGCGCTACGCTCGCCAGGCCCGCGGGTGTAGCTCAATGGCAGAGCCCCAGCCTTCCAAGCTGGTCATGAGGGTTCGATTCCCTTCACCCGCTCCCAGCTCAGCGGCCCTAAGCGGTCTCGACCGGAGTGTCCAGGACCATTCCCGTGAACAGAGCGTCGCGTTCCTGAACGGTGAGGAGGGCGACGCTTTCCACGCCGCCGCACTGCAAGGCTCGGCCCGCCGGTCGCGTGGGTCGTTCCCGTGGGGAGGTCGGCTGGTGTGATCGCTACTTGTGGCGCTTCGCTCTAAAGATAATCGAGGCGTTAAAGGCATACTTCACAAAGGAACGACCCACGGAGGCAGCCCTCGCCCCGGGTCGTGATCAGGACCGCCGGGCACCAGTGCAGGCGTCTGGCGGGCGACGCTGGCGACCAGCTGCCGCAACACCCCGCGCGTGAACTGCGTGGGGGTCCCGAGCACGATCACCTCCGCCCCGGCGGCCGCGGTAGCCACGTCGTCGGTGGGGGTCACACACTCCGGCAGCGGCACGCCCGGGTGGAACACGTCGTTTACATGGCGTTCGTTGATGCTGACAACGATCTCCGCCTCCAGGGCCCACACGACGACGTCGGCGTTGCGAGCCACCAGCCCGGCCAGCGCCGTGCCCCAAGAACCCGCCCCGATGACCGCCACCCGACGCCGCACCAACGGCTGATCACGGGAATCGAAGGCCAGTTGGCCGCCCGTCACAGCGGCTTGTATGTGGCCGGGCTGAGCAGCCGAGGGGCGACCGAACCTTCCGCCGGTGGGCGGATGACCGGGGCCGGGCTCACGGGCCGATCCGCATAGCGGTCCAGGTAGATCTGCCCCGACAACTGGCAGATC
>JAXDQG010000198.1:0-7416 GCA_034667945.1 Acidimicrobiia bacterium
GGTCGCGTCGTCGCCCGGCTCAGCTACGGCGTCGGCGAAGACGATCGTCGCCGTGGCCCTCGTCACCAGCGCCTCCTTCGCAGATCCTCACCAGAATTGGACTACGGCAGCAGATGGTAGGCCGGGATACAAGGGAGGCCGAACGGGTCGGTTCTGGTCATGACAAGCCAAAGCTTGACCGTACCGTGCCACTCTGGCAGGTGTCGCTGGCTTTAGCCGGGCAGCGCGGGGCTGGTGCTTCGCTCGCCCGGGCGCCGAACGCATACGATCGGCGTTGGTCGTCTTTCGGCCGAGGCAAGGGGGAACTCATGGACGCGCCCACGTCGCTCACTGCTCGCCATGAGCTCGACGTCCGCTCGCTGGTCCAGTGTCCGTCCGGTGGTGGCGATGCGACGCCTCACCGCGTGCACCGGCGCATCTACACCGATCCCGCGGTGTTCGAAGCGGAGCTCGAGCGGATCTTCGGTCGAACGTGGGTCTTCGTGGGCCACGAGAGCCAAGTGGCCAAACCGGGCGACTTCCACACGACCACCATCGGCCGCCAGCCCGTTATCGTCACCCGCACGGACGAAGACGAGCTGGTCGTCCTGCTGAACCGCTGTACCCATCGGGCGTCGATCGTCTGCCAGGAGCGCAGCGGGAACACCCGATTCTTCCGCTGTCCGTATCACGGGTGGTCGTTCCGACCGGACGGCACCCTCATCGGGTTCACCTTCAACGACGGCTACGACGACCCGGACATGTGCCTGGAAGACTTCACGCTCGGCCGGGCGCCTCGGGTCGAGAGTTACCGCGGTTTCGTGTTCGCAAGCCTCGCCGAGACCGGCTCGACCCTGCTCGAGCATCTGGGCAACGCTGCGATGTACATCGACCTGTTCGTCGACCTGAGCCCCACGGGCCGGCTCAAACTCGGTGAGCCCGGTGAAAGCCGATACTCCTTTGCCGGCAACTGGAAGCTCCAGTCCGAGAACGGCGTCGACGGGTATCACCCGAACTTCGTGCACGCCGCCTTCCTCGAGGGTGCTGCCCCCAACGGCAGGGCGATGAAGATGTTCACGGGCTCGTCGGCCTGCGAAGCGGCCGATTTGGGCAACGGGCACGCCTTGCTCGACCAGCGACCGGTGGTGGGAGACATCTTCGAGCGCCACTTCGCGGCCACACCTCATGGCCGTGCCCATCGCGAGGCCCTCGAGGACCGGCTGGGACCGGAGCGCGCCCGCGAGGTGGTGCGCACCAACGGTGGACAGGGGTTGAACCTGCTGGTGTTCCCGAACCTGCTGTTCATCCAGTACCACGCCCGGGTTGTGCACCCGCGGCGGGTCGACCACACCGATGTGGAGCTGTTCCCGATCCTCTTCGACGACGCCCCCGAGGTGTTGAACATGCAGAGGCTCCGCGGGCACGAAGGCTTCTACGGTCCTGCTGGTGGCGGTGTGCCGGGCGACCTCGAGATGTTCCGCCGGGTGCAGGAGGGGCTGGCCTGCGAGTCGATGGACTGGCTGTCGTTCGAACGGGGCCGGAAGCGCACCAAGGTGGGTCCCAATGGCGAGCTGATCGGCCAGATCACCGACGAACATCCTCAGCGCGGTCTCTACCGCCGCTGGCTGGCGGAGATGACGAACTGATGATGACCGATCCCGCCCGCACCGGGGGGCAGATGACCACGGATGTCTCTTGGCAGCAGGAGCTCAGTTCGCAGCAGCGCGACGACGTGGCGATGTTCATCCACAACGAGGCCGCGCTGCTCGACGAGCGCCGACTGGAAGAGTGGTTGGAGCTGTTCGCACCCGACGGGCTGCTGTGGATACCGACCCGCAAGGACGCCGATCCGACCCGGCACGTGTCGATCATCTACGACGACGTGCCCCGGCTTCGGACCCGCGTCACCAGGTTGCTGTCGGGCAAGGAGTATGCCCAGGACCCGCCGTCGGCCAGCATGCGCCAGGTCAGCAACCTCGTCTGCCAGCTAGAAGCGGACGGTCTCGTGCGCGCTGACGCAGTGATGGTCATCTACGAGACCCGGCGGATCGCGGCGCCGCTGCTCATCCTTCCCTGCCGGGCCAGTTATCGGTTGCGCCCGGTCGACCCGGCGGACGAGCTCGAGAGACCCGCCAGTGCGGCATCGGCGGCCCCCTTCCGCATCGTCGAGAAGCGCCTCGATCTGCTGGAGACCCATCGTCACTTCGAGTCGCTGGCGTTCCTCCTCTGACCCGGCATTGCGGGGCGTAGGGCGTGGCGGAGGCGGTAGTGGCGGCCCTTCTCGTAGCGCTTCGGCGATTGAACGCAGAGTGGTTTCACCACCGCTACAAGTGAGGAGCAACCAAGACGGCTGAGCTGCTTATGTCAGCCCATACCGCTTTGTCCGGTGACGTAACCGCAGGGCGCTTGCGTTCGTCGACCCCAACGCCGACCACGACGTTTTCGTCACCGGAGTATGGCGCCAGGTTGGCCGCGGTCTTTCGTCATTGGAGAAATCGCTGAGCCACCGCCTTTCGTCACCGGACAAACCGGGACGGGTCGCAAGAGCGGCCCATTCCAGGCCACTGACCTCGGAAAGCGCGCCGGCTGAACGCTCGGTGCAGTCGTTCGGGCATGGAAAGTGACAACGCACCTGACGGCCACCTCGTGGGCAGATCACAAAGCAGCTACGACGCGCACGAAGTACCGTCTGCCAGCGTCATCAGAGACGATCAAAGTCCGGAGGGACACGATGAGCACCCAGCCCTTGGAGCAGGCGATTCAGTCGACCCGCGGCGTACTGGAGAGGGTCCGCCCGGATCAGCTCTCAAATTCGACGCCCTGCAAATCGTGGACCGTCAGTGACGTGATCAACCACATCGTCGGCGCGCATTCCTTCTTCATCAGCGGCCTGACAGACAATCCCTCCACCCCTCCGGAGAACCCTGCTTCCAGCGACTTCGTGGCCGCCTATGACCAGAGCTCGGCCGACTGCCTGGCTGCATTCAAGGGCGAGGGCGCCATGGAGAAGACGATCACGCTCCCCTTCGGCCAGATGCCGGGTGCTGCCTTCGCGGGCTTGGCCGCCATCGACACCTTCCAGCACGGCTGGGACGTGGCTAAGGCAACCGGACAGGACACCAACCTGGCCCCCGAGCTCGCCGAGCAGTTGCTGGCCGGAACGAAGATGACCATCTCTGATGCCTTCCGCGGCGCTGACGGCGTCGCTCCGTTCGGACCCGAGCAAGAGGCTCCCGCCGGAAGCTCCACCGCCGATCGGCTGGCGGCCTTCCTCGGTCGTTCCGTCTGAACCGTCGGGACCCGCTGATCTGACACGGGGAATCAGGGGTGCGGTCTCCCGGCCGTACACCTGATTCCGCGGAAGTCACTGATGGGCGGGCTCTTCCTGAGCCACCACAAGGATGAGCGGCAGTTCGAAACGCCGTTCGACCCGGTGCGGTAGGTCGCGGCGCAGCCAGCGCGAGACACCGGCCGGCAGAGTCGACAGGATGATCTCGTCGGCCTCCCGGGCGATCAGAGCGTCTTGAATGGCCAGGATCGGGCTTGCGTCCCCCACCTCTCCGGTCACCTCGGCGTCGACGTCGGCCAGCCGGGCCAGCGCGGCATCGAGCCGCTGCTGGGCCTGGTCCCGTGCGTGCCGCTCGATGTGGTTCGAGAGCTCGTGGGGATGGGTGGCCGGCACCACCAAATGAAAGGAGCACGGCCCGCCTTCGGCTCGGGCTCGTAGCTCTGCGAACAACGCCTCCCCGCAGAGCGTTTGATTGGCTACAACGAGGTACCGGCGCATGGCGCCTCCCTTGGCAGGTGCAAGTCAGCGCACATGGTACGTCCGGGTGAGCTCGGGTTCCACGGTGTCGGCCACGCACCAGAGTGGCTGCCGAGCCGACCTCCAGCGAGCTGCAGCACACGCTTCACGCTCCCAACGACGCAGGCCCGCTGACGGTCCCCCGCGTGGGGCATTCGCTCGAGAAAGTACGGCGAGCGACTGTGAACGCCCTAACGTGCAAAGGGCGCTTGTGACGCCAGGCGCTGCTCGAGAAGACGAGGACTGAGGGACTCGCGGGAAGGGGGGCGATGGAGCAGCCGAAATCGAAAGACGAATCGGACGCTTCCTTCCCCGCCAGACGGCCGCCGGCGGTTCGGGCGCCGAGCGTGCTCTCCGAGTGGCGTGCGAGCGAGCGTTCGGGACACCAGCCGGAGCCGGCCTCGCCAGCTGCCGCCGAGCCGACCCGGACTCCACCATCCGGCCTGGTGGTGCGGGCCCCCGCGGCTCGCCTGCCCAAGGGGGGCATGACCTGGCCCCTCCTCACCGTCACCAATGACGGGCCGGACACGCTGCTCGACGTGACCATCGACTGGTTGCCGGGCATGCTCAACACGGCCAGCCGTCACCGCCCGGCCTGGGTGGTCTTCGCGGGCGGCCGACCGCACATCGCCCACCTGGCCCCGGGCGAGACCGCCTCCATCGGCATCTCGCCGCCCTGGGTCAATCCCTCAGGCTGGGTCGTACGGGCTCGTTGGACGGGCAAGGACCGCCGCAATCACGTGGTCGATCTGCCGATTGAGATCTGACGCCCGGTCGCCGAACGGTCACGCACAAAGGGTCGCCGCGCTTCACGCCAACGAGTCGAGGATCAAGGCGATGTCTTGGCGCGTGGTGCGCGGGTTCACGATGCACAGTCTCAGCACCGACTCGCCTTCGTGGGTTGTCGGCACGACGAAGGCCTCCCCCTCCATCAGCATCCGCTCGGACCAGACCCGGTAGTCGGTCCGCTCCCAGCCGCGACGACGAAACACGACGATGGACAGGGATGGCTCCATCACCAGCTCGAGGTAGCTGCGACACCGAATCTCCTCGGCCGCATCCCGGGCAACCACCAGGGACGTCTCGATCGCCTGCTCGTACGCGGCCGTCCCGTGGGTCGCCAGCGAGAACCAAAACGGCAGCCCGCGAGCCCGCCGGGTCAGGTGCACGGCGTAGTCGGACGGATTCCATTCGCCCTGTTCGCTGAGGATCTCGAGGTAGGGGGCGTGGTGACCGTGCACCCGTCGGGCGGCCTCGGGCGCCCGGTAGAGCAGCGCGCAGCAGTCGAAGGGCGAGAACAGCCACTTGTGCGGATCGACGATGAACGAATCGGCGTTTTCGATACCAGCGAAGGCCGGTCGGCACGAGGATGCCGCCAGAGCGGCCCCTCCGTAAGCGCCATCCACGTGCAGCCACACGCCCCGCTCCCGGCACAGCGGACCCACGGTCGCCAGATCGTCGATGAGTCCGATGTTCGTTGTCCCGGTGGTGGCCACCACCGCGAAGATGCGTTCACCCTCGCGCTCCAGAACCTCGGACAGCCCCGGACCCGACAGCCGGCCGCGCGAATCGGCCGGAACCTCCACCATGTCCGCGTCCATCACCTGGGCAGCCGAGGCCACCGAGGAGTGGGCTGCGGCCGTGGCGGCGATGGCCCACCGGGCCGGGCGGGGATGTTCGGGCGAGCGACGGAGCCCCGCCTCATGACGGGCCGTGACCAGCGCCGACAGGTTGCCGAGGGTTCCCCCGGCGACAAAGCACCCCCCGGCCTCCGGCGGCATCCCCGCCAAGTCGGCGATCCAGCGCAGCGCCTCGTTCTCGGCGTGGACCGCTCCCCCGCCTTCCACCCAGGACCCGCCGTAGATCGAAAAGGCTGCCACCACCAGGTCGAACAGCACCGCGATCTCGGTGGGCGCCGCCGGCACGAACGCCAGGTACCGGGTGAAGTCGGGAGACAGGCAGGCCGGGGCCAGAACATCTCGGAAGATGCGCAGCGCCTCGTGTCCTCCGATACCGGCCTCGGTGATGGTCCTCCCGGCGGCCCTGGCCAGATCGGCCGGCTTGGCCGGGCGACCGAGCGGGATCGGCTCCAGACGGGTCCTCCAGCGCGCCAGGTTGATGATCTCGTCGGCCAGCCGGTCGATCTCGTCGGTGTAGCTGTGCATGTCGGCCATGGGACGCTCCGAGGGCAAGCGGGCAAGCGGGCAGGCGATCAGGGGTCAGGCGGTCAGCGAGCGACGAGGCGGTCGAAGCGGGCCTGCAGGCGATCTTCGTCAGCGGCGTCCATCGTGCCCCAGGTGTAGAGACGGCGTTGCGTCTCAGCGTCGGGGAACAGTTTGGGATCCTTCGCCAGCGCCACCCCTTCCGGTCCCATGCGCCCGAGTGCTTCTTTCACGCCGACTACCGGGGAATTGAACTGGACGCCTGCGGTGATCCGGGCGGCATTGTCTGGGTCGTACACGAAGTTCATCCACTTGGCCGCGGCGGCCAGGTTCTCGGCGCCCTTGGGGATCACCATGGTGTCGAACCAGCGGATGCCCCCTTCCTCCGGGATCTCGAACTTGATGTCCTGTCGGGTCTTGCCCAGTTGGTACATGTCCCCCGACCAGGCCAGGCAGACGTCCAGCTTTCCCTCTTCCAGCTCGGTCTTGTACTCCGGTCCGAAGAGCTTGACCTGTCGGCTCGAGACCGCATCCTCGAGGGTCTTGAGGGCGTCTTCAGCTGCCCCGACGGTTGGCCTCGATGGGTCGGCGCCCTGTTTCCGCATGATGAGCGCCACGGTTTCGCGCATCTGGTCGACCATGCCCACCCGGCCCTTGAAACGAGGATCGAACAGCAGCTTCAACGAGATTTTCTCGTCGCCCACGGCCGACCGGTTGTACGCGATTCCCGTGATCCCGGCCTGCCATGGAACGTGGTAGCGGGCACCCCGATCCCATCCCATGGTCAGGAACGCAGGGTCCATGTTCACGTGGTTGGGAACCGCCTCGAGGGGAATGGGCTCCGCCCAGCCTCGTTGAACCATGCGGGCTGCTACCCAGTACGTCGGCACCACGATGTCCCAGCCAGAAGATCGGCCGACGCCCAGTGTCGGGAGCAGGACGTCATTCCAGGAGCCTGTGTTGTCCCACTTGTCGCTGTATTCGACGGTGGTGCCGGTGGCCTGTTCGAAGCGCTTCTGCGTCCCGAGCGTCGGCTCCCCGGCCGCGTCGGTGCCGTCCTGGTCGATGTAGTCCTCCCAGGTGAGGATGCGCAGGCGGCGATCGCCCACCACTGCCCGAGTCCCAGCCGCTCGGCTGGCGCAGGCCCCTAGCAACCCACCTCCGGCAACGGCTGCGGCCCCAGAAAGGAACCGTCGACGGGTCAGTGACAATGACACCGAGTCACCGGTACTCGTTGATCCGCAGCTGAAGACCCCACAGCACCATCAGCGCGGCGATGAGCGGCAAGACCACCAGCCCCGGCCGTAGCCAGGCCAGCCGGTCCTGGGCAGCCGACAGGTCGGCGTCGAACTGACTGGTGTTGTCCCGCAACACGCTCTCCACCGCGAGATTGAAGCCATTGAAGGCGTTGCTGTCCTGTTCGCTTGGCGAGCCTACGACGGCGGCGTAACGGCTCCATCGCACCAGCAT
>JAXDQG010000199.1:0-6516 GCA_034667945.1 Acidimicrobiia bacterium
GGCGACCTGCAAGGATCCCGCCATGCGGATCGGCATCTTCTACGGGGCCTCCGGGCGAATCCACACCGTGGCGTCCCTGGTCGAGGACGTGGGGGCAGCGCGAGATGCCGGCTTCCCGTCGTACTGGATCCCGCAGCTGCCTCGGGGTCTCGATGCGTTGAGCGGCCTCGGGCACGCCGGGGCGCTGGTGGACGGCATCGAGCTTGGCACCGCCGTGGTGCCAACCTATCCCCGCCATCCGATCGTCCTCGCGCAGCAGGCGTTGACCGTGGCGTCGATGGTGGGGGATCGGTTGGCGCTGGGGATCGGGCTGTCGCACCGGCCGGTGATCGAGGGCCAGTTCGGCTATTCGTTCGACCGGCCGGTGCGGCACCTGCGGGAGTACCTCGAGGTTCTGCTGCCGCAGCTCGAGAACAAGAAGGTCTCCTTCAAGGGCGAGACGCTGTTGGGACGAAGCCCGAAACTCATGGACCATGAGCTGCCGGTGCCGAAGGTGTACGTGGCGGCGTTGGGTCCGCAGATGCTGCGCCTGGCAGGCCGTATGACCGACGGGACGATCCCGTGGATGACGGGCAACCGGACGCTGGCGGAATTGACCGTACCCACCATCAACGCGGCGGCCGAAGAGGCGGGTCGGCCCCGGCCGCGGGTGGCGGTCGGGTTGCCGGGCTGTGCACCGACGACGTGGCCGCTGGTCGTCGGCTGGCGGCGCAGGTGTTCGCGGTCTACGGCGGCCTGCCGAGCTACCGGGCGATGCTGGACCGCGAAGGTCTCGGTGATCCCAACGAGATCGCGGTCGTCGGGGACGAAGCTTCGGTGCGTGAGCAGCTCGAGGCGGTGTTCGCTGCGGGTGCGACGGATGTGTTGGCCGCGGAGTTCGGCTCGTCGCCCGAGGATCTGGCGCGTACGCGAGTGTGCCTGGCGTCCTTGCTCTAGCGGTTCACCTGGCTCTAGCGGTTCATTTGGCTCTAGCGGTTCACCTGGCTCTAGCGGTTCGCCTGCTGGTCAAGGCAATTTCGGAGCCAGCTGCGCGCTGGGTCCCGGCCTTACGACAACCTCTCGGGGCCCCGTCACCCGGTGCCCACCGGCACAATGCAAGCCCACCTGCACCTGGCCGCCGCAGTCTCGATGCTCCAGCAGCACCGGTGGCCCGGCGGGATCGGCCAGATACCGGTCGCCCCAGCCGAGCAACGCCACCAGTATTGGAAACAAGTCCCGACCCTTGGGCGTGAGCCGATATTCGTAACGGGTCCGCTTCCCCGACTCCTGATACGGCGCGCGCTCCAAGATCCCGTGCTCAACCAGCGTGCTCAGCCGCTGCGTCAAAATCCCCCGCGAGATCCCGATGTGCTCGCACACGTCGTCGAATCGCCGCACTCCGTTGAACGCCTCGCGCAGCACCAGCAACGTCCAACGTTCGCCCACCACGTCGAGCGTGCGCGCGATGGAGCAATTGTCGACCCCGAAATCGAGCCAGTTCATCAAACCCGCAGTCTAAACACGGCGCAAAAGCCGTACCTGGGTTGCACGACGATACTTAGGCGTGCCATGCTGGATTCTGTTTCCGTACTCAACCGGGAGATGCAGGGGGCAGGCTGTGGCCGATCGCGACTGGAAGCAGACGGCGTGCATCCTCTGCTACGTGAATTGCGGCGTTGAGGTGGCCACCGAAGGCCGCCAGATCGTGCGGGTACGCGGCGACAAGAGCCATCCGCACACCGCCGGATACCTCTGTCAGAAGGCGCAGCGGCTCACGTTCTACGGCGACCATCGTGACCGCCTCACCTCGCCGTTACGGCGCCGACCGGACGGCACCTTCGAGGAGATTTCCTGGGACGTTGCCCTCCGGGAGATCGCCGATCGCCTGATGGCGCTCAAGGCCGAGCATGGCGGCAAGGCCTTCGCCTTCGTTGGCGGCGGGGGACAGGGCAATCACCTCGGCGGCGCCTATGGCGTCTCGCTGATGAGGGCTATGGGCAGCTCCAACTACTACAACGCGCTCAGCCAGGAGAAGACCGGGGATTTCTGGGTGAACGGTCACCTCTTCGGCGCGCAGACCTGCCACACGGCCGAGGATGTCGAGCACTGTGACCTGCTGGTCGTGCTGGGCTGCAACCCCTGGCAGGCGCACGGGTTCCGCAACGCCCGCAACCATCTGAATGCCATCAAGAACGACGAGGGCCGCAAGCTGCTGGTCATCGACCCCAGACGCACCGAGGCGGCCGCCATGGCCGACCTCCACCTGCAGCTGCGGCCCGGCACCGATGCGTTCCTTCTCTCGGCCATGCTCGCCTTGATCGTCCAGCGGGAAGGCCACGACAGCGACTTCCTCGGAGCGCACACCGAAGGCTTCGAGCACGTCAGCCGAGCACTCACCGAGAACGTCGACATCGACGCCTGGATCCATCATGCTGGCGTGTCACGGGCGGATGTCGAGGGGGCGGTTGACCTCATCCTGGCCGCCCGTGGCATGGTGGTCCGCGCCGAACTCGGGATCCAGCAGGGTCGCCATTCGACGCTCAACTCGTACCTCGAGAAGCTGCTTTTCCTCCTGACCGGAAACTTCGGGCGCCCGGGCACCAATCAATTGCACAGTTGGTTGCAGCCACTGTGGGGCAATTCGCGAGGGGAGACAGCGCCGGTCTCGGGGCAGATCCAGATCGCCGGGCTGTACCCGACGAACCTCTTGCCGGGCGAGATCCTCACGGATCACCCCGACCGGATCCGCGCGGTCTGGGTCGATTCCTCCAATCCAGCAAACACCTACGCCGATACCGCCAGGGTCGAAGCCGCCCTGGCAGCCACCGAGCTGACCGTGGTGGTCGACGTGGCCATGACCGAGACAGCCCGCCTGGCTGACTACGTGCTGCCCGCCGCGTCGCAATACGAGAAGTGGGAGTTCACCCTCTTCAACTTCGACTTTCCGGTCAACAACTTCCATCTGCGGGCCCCACTTTTCGAGCCGCTGCCGGGGACGCTTCCCGAGCCGGAGATCTACAGCCGTCTCCTGCGAGCGATGGGCCTTCTCCCACCGCAGGATCAGCTCGACGAGCTCCGCGCCCTGGCGGCGCGCGACCGCGTCGCCTTCCGTCGCCAGGCATTCGCCTTGGTGGGCGAGCATCCGGAGCTGGCGCCGCTGGTGCCCGTCCTGCTGTACGAGACGTTGGGCCAGACGTTGCCCCGGGGCGCAGCCGGCGCGTCCCCGCTGTGGCTCGCCTGCCACCACGCCGCCGGCGCCATGACCGAGCCGGTGCAGCGGGCGCTGGGATCCGAGCTCGAAGGCTTCGATCTCGGCGAGGCGCTGTTCACGGCGGTGCTGGAGAGCCGCTCGGGCGTCAACATCAGCGAGCACACCTACGACGAAGTCTGGACGCTGCTCAAGCACGCCGATCGCCGGATCCGCCTGGCCATACCCGAACTGCTCGACTGGATCGCGGCCCTCGACCCGGGAGCCGAGCAGCTCGACCCGGAGTATCCGTACGTGGCGGCCGCCGGCCAGCGCCGCTCGCACAACGCGAACCAGATCTTCCGCACGCCGGCCTGGCGCAAGACCGATCTCGACGGGGCGCTGCGCGTCCACCCCGACGACATTGTCCGGTTGGGTGCGGAGCCCGGGGGCTGGATGGCCGTCGAGACCTGCACCGGGCGACTGGTGGCCCGGGTAGAGGCCGACGATACGCTGCGTCCCGGTTTCGTCACCCTCCCACATGGCTACGGCCAGGCCTACCCCGACGGCGACGGTCAGCGAGTGGTGAACGGGCCCCGCATCAACCTGATCACCGCCGTCGACGATTGCGACCCCATCGCAGCCACGCCCCACCACCGCAATGTGGCCGTGCGGCTGGTCCCGGTCCGGGGTGCCGAGGCCGCGGCGGCCGACCGCGACTCCGGGCGGGTGCGCGCCATCGTCGCAGCCGGCACCTGAGCGTCGCGGGCGGTAGGCCTGGACGCCGCACTGGGACGAGGGCGTATAGGGCTCATCCGTCTAAGGGAAGACTGGCACCATGCCGTTCCAGGCGCTTCGCCCCGCTCCGGACCGCGCTGCCTCGGCCGGCCAACGGCCAATGGCGTCCACTGCCGCCGGCCCGGTCGTGCTGCCGTCGGGCGAGCGCATCCCGGCGCTCGGACAGACGACGCGTGGGCTGGGCGAGGACCCCCACCGTTACGCCGCTGAGCTCAAGCTGCTGCGCCTGGGCCTTGACCTGGGGATGTCGCTCATCGAGGCAGCCGAGGGCTACGACGATGATGGCGCCGAGCGGTTCGTGGGGGACGCTGTGGGCAGCCGGCGCGATGAGGTCTTCCTGGTCGTAGCGGCGATGCCCGGTCGGAGATCGGCTCGGGCCATTGTGGCGGCCTGCGAACGCAGCCTTCGGAGGCTCGGCACGGACCGGATCGACCTGTACGTCACGCAGGGCCCGGGCATTTGCCAGAGCGACCACGGCGTGCACGAGACCCTCGTCGCCATCGGCGCACTGCTGTTGGACGGGAAGCTCCGCTACTGGGGCGTGGCCGACGTCGATGCCCACGAGCTCGGCGAGCTCTGTCGTATGGGGATGCGCACCGGGCTGGCGGCCTGCCAGGTCCGCTACAACCTCGGGCGGCGCGTCATGGAGCGCGAACTGTTGCCCTGGTCGCGCGCCCATGCCTTCCCGCTCATGGCGCATTCACCGCTGGCCACGGGTTCACTGTTCCACCATCCCGCGCTGCGGGCCCTCGCCGATCAGCACGGTTGCACGACGGCGCAGCTGGCCCTGGCCTGGGTGCTCCGTCATGCCGGGATGTGTGCCCTTGTCCGGGCCAGCTCGTCGGCCCACGTGCGGCAGAACCGCTGTGCCCTCGAGCTGCGACTGGATGCAGGAGCTTTGGATGCGCTCGACCGCGCCTTCCCCGTCCCGCACCCTCCGTTCATCCCGCACCCTCCGTTCATCCCGCACCCTCCGTTCATCCCGCACCCGACGTTCACGAGGCGCTACGCGGTTTCGTGATGCGGCCGCGTCACTCGGGGCGCGACCGTGGTCGGCACTCTCTCGGGGAGGCGAGCTGCAGATGAGCCAGCAGGACATCAGCCAGCAGTTGCACGAGGTGGCCCGGCAGGACTGGCATCGGTTCTTCGATGGACTGACCAGAGAGCACGCCGGTCACATAGCCACCATTGAGGTGCTCGACAACGATTTCGGCGACGAGCTCGAGGCCGAGCGCATGCCGCTCGCCTACATCGAGTACGACCCCAAGGACGACATGGTGAACGTGGCCGTGGGCGGGCGCGACGGGCGGTACCCCGTCGTGCTGCGTCACCAGGTGGAACATCCCCGGACGATCCGGTCGGATCAGCAGTTGCCACAGGTCTCCTGGGCCTTCGACATCACCGATGCCGAAAACGGCCACACCTTCGTGACTCTCTTCGCCGAGTAGCTCTCTTCGCCGGGTAGCTCTCTTCGCCGAATAGATAGCGGCGCTCAGACGAGCGGCGTGCCCGGCTCGAGGCCGAGGAGCGTGCGACCGTACATCTCGGCGGTGCTGTCGTAGTCGACGGCGGCGTGGTGACAGGCGGTGTTGATGTCGCGATAGCGGCCCTGCAGCACGTTGTCGTTGTAGATGGCATGCGAGCCTGCACTGGCGAAGAGGCGGTCCGTCGCCCGGCGACACAGCTCGTTGACGTAGGCCGCCTGCCACTTCAGCTCGGCGCGCTCGTCCATCGTCAGTTCCACACCGGTGCGGGCCACCTGGTCACAGCGGTCGGCCGCGGCCCGGGCCAGCATGGCAGCGGTCTTGATCTCGGTCGCCGACTCGGCGACTCGCAGCTGCGTGCCGACGTTCTCGACCCGAGGCTTACCGGTGTAGACCTCGCGCCGGCCCTTGGTCCGCTCGATGTACAGCTCCAGCGCGCCCTGGGCGATACCCACGACCGCTCCACCGAGCTGGATCGACAGGCAGACCAGCACCGGTAGACGGTTGAAGTGCGTGGCGTGCCGTTCGCCATGGGGACTCTTGCCGTCGAAGAGCAGCCGGGTGGGCATGGCCCGGTGTGCCGGCACGAACAGATCCTCGGCGACCAGGTCCTTCGATCCGGTGCCCCGCAACCCCAGCGTGAACCAGGTGTCGTCGACGAAGAGCTCGCTCTTCGGCACCACGACGTGCAGGCCCCGTTCCGGACTCTCTGGGAGGTGGTCGGCGATGGCGCCCATCATCAGCCAGTCACCGTGATCGACCCCGCTGGCGAACTGCCAGCGACCGGTCAGTCGCCAACCGTCGTCCACCCGGCGGGCCCGGCCTTGAGCGGCCAGGGCGCCCGGGACGCGGGCATCGGGGTCCGAGCCGAACACCTCGTCCTGGCAGGGGACGGGGAAGCTACCGACGATCCAGGCGTGGGCGTTGATGACCATCTGCACCCACCCGGCCGCCGGATCGGCCTTGGCCATGGTCATGACCGTGTCGACCTGGGCACGAAGACCCGCCTCCCAACCGCCGTAGGTGCGCGGCGTGAGAATCCGCCACAGCCCGGCCTCGGCCATCGCC
>JAXDQG010000200.1:0-2629 GCA_034667945.1 Acidimicrobiia bacterium
CCAGCCTGGCCAAGGTCGAAGCTCTCAAGGCGGGCTACGACGAGGCCATCCTCCTCAACTCGCAGGGCCACGTCTCCGAGTGCACCGGCGAGAACCTGTTCCTGGTCAAGGGCGCGAAGCTCATCACGCCGCCGTTGTCGGCCGGTGCCCTCGACGGCATCACACGCGACTCGATCATGGTGATCGCCCGGGACCTGGGCTACGAGGTGGTGGAGGAGAACATCCTCCGCAGCGACCTCTACATCGCCGACGAGGCCTTCCTCACCGGGACGGCCGCCGAGGTCGTGCCGATCCGGGCGGTGGACGACCGCGTCATCGGTGAGCCCGGTGAGGTGACCCGCAAGATCCAGGAGATGTACTTCGCCGCCATCCGGGGCGAGGTCGAGACGTATAAGGGATGGCTCGAATATGTCCGGTCCTGAACGCAACCCCTCCTGGCCGTCCCGGGTCGAGATCTTCGACACGACGCTCCGGGACGGGTCGCAGCGGGAGGGGATCTCCCTCACCGTCGCCGACAAGCTGAAGGTGGCCGAGCAGCTCGATCACCTCGGGGTCGACTACATCGAGGGCGGCTGGCCCGGCGCCAACCCGAAGGACGAGGAGTTCTTCCGCCGCGCTCCGGCGGAGCTCCGCCTCGAGCGCTCCCAGCTGGTGGCCTTCGGGTCGACGCGGCGGGCGGGCGTGAAGGCCGACGACGACGAGGTGCTGCGCAACCTGGTCAAGGCCAACACCCCGGTGGTGTGCATCGTGGCCAAGTCCTGGGACTACCACGTGACCGAAGCGCTGCGGACGACGCTCGACGAAGCGGTGGCCATGGTCAGCGACTCGGTGGAGTTCCTGCGCAGCGCTGGCCTCGAAGTCTTCCTGGACGCCGAGCACTTCTTCGACGGGTACCGGAACAACCCCGACTTCGCCCTGCGGGTATTGCGGGCGGCCCACGAGGCCGGCGCCACCCGGCTCGTGCTGTGCGACACCAACGGCGGCACGCTGCCGCACGACGTCGAGCAGACGGTGGCCGAGGTGCGGGCCGCACTGCCCGACGCCGGGCTCGGCGGCCACTTCCACAACGACACGGGCTGCGCCGTGGCCAACGCCCTGGCCGCCGTCCGCCAGGGGGCCGTGCAGATCCAGGGCTGCATCAACGGCTATGGCGAGCGGACGGGCAATGCCAACCTCACGACGATCATCCCCAATCTCACGCTGAAGATGGGGATCGAGACCGTGCCCCGCGACCGGCTCGAGCTCCTGACAGCCGTTTCCCACCACATCTCCGAGCTGGTCAACCTCACGCTCGACCCGCAGTCGCCCTACGTCGGGATCAGCGCCTTCGCCCACAAGGCCGGGCTCCACACCAGCGCCATCTCCCGGGCCCGCGACGCCTACGAGCACGTCACACCGGACGCCATCGGGAACCAGACCCGCTTTGTCATCTCCGAGATGGCCGGCCGGTCGACCGTGGCCATGCGGGCCAAGGAGCTCGGGCTGGACCTCTCCAACGACGACGTCACCGACGTCCTGGAGCAGCTGAAGACGCTGGAGCACGCCGGCTACCACTTCGAGGTGGCCGACGCCTCCTTCGAGCTGCTGCTGCGCACCTCCGCCGGCTGGCAGCAGGACTTCTTCACCCTGGAGAGCTTCCGGGTCATCGTGGAGAAGCAGGCCGACGGCGAGGTCACCACCGAGGCCACCATCAAGCTCGAGACCCGGGGGGCAAGGGTCATCGCCACCGCCGAGGGGAACGGCCCGGTGAACGCCCTCGACCAGGCCCTGCGGCAGGCGATCGGCCAGGCCCACCCGGCGCTGGCCGGCATTCACCTGACCGACTACAAGGTCCGCGTCCTCGACACCCACAAGGGGACGGGCGCTGTCACCCGGGTGCTCCTGGACTCCGCCGACGAGGAACGGTCCTGGAGCACCATCGGTGTCTCGGAGAACGTCATCGAGGCGTCGTGGTCCGCCCTGTCGGACTCCATCGTGCACGGCCTCCTGGCCGCCGAGGCCGTCGAACCGCCCGCGGAGGCGTCGGCCGGGTAGCGTCTCCCATATGGCCGTTGATCCCTACGTCCCCACCCGGCCGGAGGACGCGCCGCGCCGGTCGGTGGCCATTCCGCCGGCCGCGGGGTGGCGGGCGGTCCGCCCGGGCGACCTCGACCCGGCCGCCGGCCCGGGGTGCATCGGGGCCCTGTTCGGAACGCCCGGTCCGGACAGCGGTTACGCCCTGACGCTGGCCGAGCGGTTCCATGACCAGATCACCGTCGTCCGGCCCGAGACGGTCCACGATGCCGAGGCGATCGCCGCCCAGGTGGCCATGCGGCGCGGCAGCCTGTTCGGGCGAGCGCCGGTGCGGGCCGACGTGGAGCTCGGCTTCATCCTGTTCGGCTGGCTGGGCGACGCTCCGGCCGACCTGGTCGAGTGGCGGCGGCTGGCGGTGGCCGGCGTCGACCACGACTACGTCCGTCGGGTCACCCTGGTGGAGTCGATCCCCGACGCCGTGATCCGCCAACGTCCCGACCAGATCCGGGCCCGGTTGTCGGACTGGCGGAAGCTTCTCGGCCTCGACCTCTCGGCATGAGCGGAGAAACCCCGGTCCGGGTTCGGTTCGCCCCGTCCCCGACCGGCTTCCTCCACG
>JAXDQG010000201.1:0-3562 GCA_034667945.1 Acidimicrobiia bacterium
GGCCGCTTTGCCCGCACCGCTGATGCCAAGAACACGGCGAATTGCGCCGCAGACACGTCGGCAGCCGGACCCCGTGGCGCCGTCGGTGTCCCCTGACCGACCGGCGCTGATAGCAGTCCGCTCGTGAGCGGTCAGACGATGCGTTACCACTCCGAGTGTTAGGTTCGGCCGCGGCCAGCCCACCACTCGAGAGGAAGACCATCCCGATGCGTGCACCGAAGGCGACCATCTTGCCTGCCGTTCTCTGCGCCGCCGCCCTGGCAGCTTGTGGGTCGGACCAGATCACGGCCCAGGCCAAGCCGCTGACCGATGCCACCTTCGCGGCACCAGCGGCCAGCGGCGCGCAACCGCCGGCGGTCTCCTACTCAGCGTCGCTCGTGCCCGCCACCGCCAAGGCGACAGTGAGGCAAGAAGCTGCGGGCACCGGCACGAAGGTCTCCGTGGCCGTCACCGGACTGACGGCAAACCACATGTACGGCGCACACGTCCACACCAAGCCCTGCGGCTCGCAGCCGGCCGACTCTGGACCGCACTATCAGAACACCAAAGACCCGGTCACTCCGTCGGTCGACGGGAAGTATGCCAATAGCCAGAACGAGGTCTGGCTCGACTTCCAAACCGACGACAAGGGCCACGCCTCCGCGTCATCCACCGTTCCCTTCAAGTTCCGTGCGGGCGAGGCGAATGCTGTCGTGATCCACGCCAATCACACCAGCACCGAGCCGGGAAAGTCCGGCACCGCGGGCGACCGTTTGGCCTGCATCACCGCCGCCTTCGCGTGACCGACCGACAGGTTTCGACATTCGCCGCGACCGGGCCGTCCGGCCGAATCACGGCCGGCGGGCGCCGAGGAACTGATCCAGCAAGCGCAGGAACCGGGCGATGTCGAGTGGCTTGGTGAGGTAGTCGCTCGCGCCGGCATCCAACAGGCGTTGGATCTGTGCGGGGGTCGCGTCCGCGGTGACCATGACGACCGGGATATCGGTGGTGGTGGGATCTGCGACCAGCTGGCCCAGGACCGCGTCACCGTCGATATCGGGAAGGTGCAGGTCGAGCAGGATCACATCGGGTCGATGCCGGCGGGCCAGCGCCATTGCGGGAGCACCCACTGTCGACGTCACCAAGGACAGGCCACCACGCTGCGCCAGCACCCGTTCCATAAGGCGCAGATTCGCCGGATTGTCCTCGATGTAGAGCACGCCGCCCACGCTCGCTGTCGATGACGGATCCAGCTCCGAGAGGCTGACCTCTTCCGGCTGCTCGATCGGCTCGGCGACGGGGAGGTCGACGCAAAACGTAGAACCCTGACCGGGCGTGCTGCTCACATCGATTCGTCCGCCCATGGCCTCGGCGAGACGACGAGACAGGGCCAGTCCGATGCCAGTGCCCTCGACGCCGCTCATCTCGGCTCCGAGGCGATCGAAGGGAGTGAAGAGTCGCTTCACCTGGTCGGCATCGAGGCCGGGACCGGTATCCGTCACCTCGATCCGAAGACGTCCCGGTGCAGCCGGCTTGCAGGCGAACGACACCCGGCCGCCGACGCGGTTGTACTTCACAGCGTTGGACGCCAGGTTGAGCAGTATCTGCTTGACCCGCTGATGATCTGCCTGGGCCGTCCGGACCGAGGACTCGAGCGGTTGGACCTCGATCGTGATCTCACGCTCACCGGCGAGGGGGCGGCTCAGCGCCACGGTCTCCGCGAGGATGTCGGCCACATCGACAGCTTCGGTCGACAGCGCCAGACTGCCCGTCTCGATGCGAGAGATGTCGAGCACCTCGTTGATGAGGGCCAACAGGTGGCGGCCGCCGCGCAGGATCTGCTCGACGCTGTCCATCTGGTCCTCGGTCAGCTCGTCGAGCTCGAGCAGCTGGGCGAAGCCGAGAATCGCGTTGAGCGGCGTGCGCAGCTCGTGGCTCATCCGGGACAGGAACTCGCTCTTGGCCCGGTTCGCCTGTTCCGCTTCGTCCTTGGCGCTGGCCAACGCTCGATCAGCGGCATGGCGATCGGTGACGTCCTCCGAGATGCCGAGCAGATAGCGGGGCTCCCCGGCGGTGTCGCGAACCGAGATCTTCTTCGTGTGCACTATCCGCCGCTCGCCGTCACTTGTCTCCATCGATTCATCGGTGGTTTCGAGCACGTGCTGCGTAGCCAGCGCCTCGCGATCCTTGGTGGCCGACAGTGCTGCCCGTTGGCCCGGGTAGAGATCGAAATCGCTCCGACCGATCAGCTCCTGCCGGGCCTTTCCGAGCATGTCCTCCCCTGCTCTGTTGACCCGGACGAAGCGGAGGTTCTCGGCGTCCTTTATGAACACCATGTCGGGGATGTTCTCGATGATCGAGTCCAGGAAGGCTTCCGACTCGGCCCGCTGGGCCTCGGCGCGTTCGTGCCGACGCAGCGTCACCCACAGCAGCCCGAGACCGCCGAGCAGGACGACAGCCAGAGCGCTGGCGATGACCACCACCGTTGACCGCAGGTGGATCGCGCTGGCATAGGCGGCGCGGGATGGCACCTCGGCCCTGACGGTCCAGCCGATATCAGGGATCGGCGTGTACGCGCTGAGCGTCCGTTGCCCGTTGTCGTTGACCACCAACATGCCCGATCTACCGGCGAGCGCCTCGGCGACGCCCGGTCTGGCGCGTTCGGAGACAAGCGCGGTCGCATTGCTCGAAGCCCCCGGCGCGGCGACGACGGTGCCACGCTGATCGGTGACGGTCAGGCGCACTGCGTCGGCCGCTGCGAACCGATCGACGAAGCCCTGAACCGTGCTCAAGTCGAAGGCTGCCACGAGAAACCCGCGTACCGGGCCCGGCTGCCCCGCGACGGACGGACCCCGCACCAGAGCGGCCGCAGCCACCACCCGAGCGTTGCCGGTCGCCGCCGTCTGGTACGCCTCGGAGACATAGGTCTGACCGGAGGCTGTCGCGCCCCGATACCAATCGCGGAAGCTGAAGTCCTGGCCGATGATCGATGGCGTCTCGGGCTGGATGTCGGCCAGCCGACCGGAAGCGTCTGCGAGAAATGCCGCCGCGATCCCCTGGAGACTGCCACGAAGCCCGCTCAGTACCGTGGAGACCGTCGACGATGCGAAGTGGTCGGCGTTCCCGTCTGCCAGGGCTGCGACAAGGGAAGGCCGGGCAGCGTAGGACTCCACCAGCACGGCCAGGTCCCGCATCTGGCCACCCACGAGGGCGGCCGCAGCCGTCGACCCCTCACCCAGCCGAGCCTCCACCTGACGGCGGACCGCCTGCTCGCCCAGTCGGACGCTGAACGTGCCCAACAAGGCAAGCGCCGTGAACGCCAACAGGGCAAAGAAAGCAACCAGCCGGAGCGGGCGTCCCCGCCCGGACTTCGAGGGGACGAGTTGTATTCGACCGCGTAGAGCACCACCTACCCGCCGCGTCCGGGCCATAAGTTCTGAAATCGGCAAACATCCCGAAAATGTGATGTTTCTCGATCTTTTCTCGACTGTCTCTGCTCAGCCTCGGACCACGGCGCGCTCACCCGCACCGCTCGATGAACATTGTGCTATGGCCCTGGCCGTGCGCCAACCAGCTCGGCGCG
>JAXDQG010000202.1:0-3037 GCA_034667945.1 Acidimicrobiia bacterium
CGCAGCGATGCGGGATGTGCCGCCCCACCGCTACGGCATGGCCGGCGCCGGCCGGACCACTTCGTTCCAGTTGGCCCAGTCGCTCGGCGTCGCTGTGGGTGTGGCGGTGATCGGCCGTCCTGCCACCGGCGCCGAGGCACTGCACAACTACCGCATCAACTGGGTGATCTCGGCCGCCTTGCTGACGGTGCTGGCGGTCATCTTCTTGTTCCTGTATCCGGCGCGGGGCGAGCGAACCGCGCCGTGACGAACGGGTCCGCTGACCGCGACAGTTGCCCGCGCCGCTCGAGGTCAGCGCCGCAGCGTGACCGCCCGGATGCGGTGGTGCCACAGGGCGGCGCGCGCCGCGTTGGCCCCGCACGCCCCATGCACGCCGCCGCCGGGATGGGCGCTCGACGAGGCGAGATACAGCCCCCCGATCGGCGTCTCGGCGCGACCCCACCCCGGCACCGGACGGAAGACCAATTGCTGGTGCAGTTGCCCGGTGCCGCCCGCGATGGCGCCATCGACCAGGTTGGCGTTGTGCTCCTCCAGTTGGCGGGGGTTGGTGACGTGGCGCGCGCGCACCAGCGCTCCGAAACCCGGGGCGAGACGCTCGATCTGTGCCTGGACCCGGTCGGCCAATCTCTCGTAGCCGTCGGCGTCGAGCGGCGTTCGGATCTGCTCCAACACGTCGCCCTTCGGATGAGCCGGTAGGTGCGTATAGGCCCACACGGTTTCCCGACCGGGAGGCTGGCGGGAGGGATCGGTCATCGACTGCTGGCCGAGGATGACGAAGGGAGATCCGGGCAGCATCCCGCATGCCAGCTGCGCTTGCGCGATGGTCAGGGCATCGATGTCGTCGGCCAGATGGATGGTGCCCGCCCGGCGGGCTTCGGGCGCCAACCAGGGGATCGGTTCGTTGAGGGTCCAGTCGACCTTGAGGGTTGGGCTATCCCGGTGGAACCGGTCGAGGTCGCCCAGCAGCGATGTCGGTAGATGCTCGCCGCCCACCAGCCGGCGGTACAGGGTTGGAGCGTCGACGTCAGCCAGCACCGCCCGGTCCGCCGCCACGACGTCGCCTCCGGCGGTGCGGACACCTCGCACTCGGCGGCCCTCGACCACGATCCTGGTCACGGGAGTTGCTAGGTGCATCCGTCCGCCGCGGTCCTCCAGCCGGCGCACCAGCGCAGCGGTGAGCTGCCCGGCCCCCCCTTCGGCCACCGGGAATCCGTCGTCCTGTCCCAGCATGGACAGCAGCCAGCCGAAGAAGCCGGACATCGTGTTCTCGGGCGCGAAATCGCCGTGCAGGGCGCTGCCCGCCAGCAGCCGCTGAGCCTGGGGGCTGCGGAACTCTTCCTCACCGAGTCGTCGGACCGGCAGGAGGGTGAAGCGAGTGAATCGAATCAGATCAGTCCGGAGCCGAGCAGCCATCCGCGTGGCGCCCCGCACCGGAGGGAACGGTCGCAGCAAGGAATCCAGCAACGGTTCGCGCACTCGGCGCCAGCGCTCGTGCAGACGGAGCCAGGCCTCGCCGTCCCCGGGCGCGAAGCGGTCGAGACAAGCTGCGGTTTCATCGGGTCTGGGTGCCAGCGCGGCGCAGGTCCCGTCGTTGGAGGGATGGGCAAGGACCAACGGTGCCCGGCGCCAACGAAGGCCGTACCGCTCCAGCTCCAGCGCTGCAAAGGCGGGCGAGCCCTGCACCAACGGGTAGAAGGACGAGCACAGGTCGTTGACGAAACCGGGCTCGATCAGCTCGCTGGAGCGAACGCCGCCGCCTGGATCGTCCTGGGCCTCGAGCACATCGACCGACCAGCCTGCGTCGGCCAGCATGTTGGCGGCCACCAGACCGTTCGGACCCGAACCTATGACGACAGCGTCAGCCATGGGTCAGGGTTCTACCGCTGTCCCGACAATCCGGGGTCGTGGAGCGCGCTCGCTTGGCCGGACACGTAATGCCGCTACCCGTTTTCAGGCCCGGTGAGTCCGCCGTTCTTCCCTCGCCGGAGCTGGCGAGATGTGCACCGCTGGCAGAGATATGGACCTTTGCTAGAGATGCAGATCTGGCTGATGGAGACCTCTGACCAAATGAGTAACGGCGCTCGTGCTCTGGACGGTGGCCCGTCACACGCGTGCGCCGGTCGGTGGACTACAAAAGGCGTCAGGACGCTGACCCACCCGGCCGTCGGTTCCATGGCCCACAGCCCTTCCGGCGCCATGGCCTGCCGACCCTGCATGCACGGGAGAGCCACCCGATGAAGCTGCGATCGTTCGCCTCCACGGCCACCCTGGTGGCGGCTCTTGTTGGTTCCTCCGTGGCGGGGCCATCCGCCGGTGCCGTCGTGGGGCCCACCCCGCCCGGGCCTGGCCTTGGCACGCTGAGCGGTTACGGCTGCGGCGGTGCCACCCCAAAGCTGCAGGCCGCATTCCAAGCCGCAGACCTTGTGACGATGGAGGCCGTGGCCTGGGGCTCCAGGCTGTGCCCCTTGAACGGCTACGCCGCGCTCATCGGGGACACGGCTGCCCTCTGGCGCATGCGGTTCGCCCCGGACCCCTCCTCGCCCGACTATCCGCAGTGGCTGTGGAACGAGAAGGACGCCTTCGACAACCTCTCGTGGCGCGCGTACGGAGACTGGTTGATCCGGGCAATCGCCGGCTGGAAGCTGCGCTTCTCGCCGACCACCTCGAACTGAGCAGCTCGTCGGCGCGCCGGTTCCGCGCCGGTTCCGCGCCGGCGTTGCGGCCGGCACGTGGGGGCACCTCGGGTGCCGCGCGGCGCACCACGGTTGGGCGATGCCTAGCCTTGGATAGGCGGCAGGTCGTTCTGGATAACAGTTGTCGCTGTAATGACATCTGGTTGTAGCGAGGCTCAGGTGTAGACGGCAGGTTCTCTGCCGACGCGATAGGAGCGAGAGGCGCGGGGGTGCGGCAGCTGCGGCGGCCGGATCCATCCTCAAACGGCGTGAGAGAAGCGGGATACGGATGAAAAGGCGGATAGGCGCGGTTCTCGTTGCCGCGTTGTCCTTGGTGGTATCGGCGCTGCAGGCGCAACCGTCGG
>JAXDQG010000203.1:0-9792 GCA_034667945.1 Acidimicrobiia bacterium
CGCCGAGACGGCTCGGACCCCCGGGCGATGGCTGTTGTCCTCGAGCACGTGGCCGTCATGGTCGAGCACCTTCAGGATCGGTGTGGCGTCCTGGCGCACGCCTCCGTTGGCGAGCGTTGCATAGCCCGTGGCCATGTCGAGGGGGGACACCTCGTAGGCACCCAGCGTCAAGCTGACCCCGTAGTCGTTCCCCGGCTTGATGGCTGTCACGCCGAGCCGGTTGGCCATCTCCGCGACCTTCTGTGGACCGAGATCCATGATGAGCTGGGCGAACACCGTGTTGACCGAATTGGTGGTGGCGTTGCGCAGGGTCATGCGCCCACCGCCGCCGCCCTCCACGTTGTTGATGTAGCAGTCCGGCCCGTCGCAGTTCGGGAGCTTGAGCCGGGAGGGCGCGTTGTAGACCGTCTCCGGGCCGATGCCCTGCTCGAAGGCCGTCGCCAGCGTGAATGGCTTGAACGACGATCCCGGCTGGAAGCCGAGCGTGCCGCCCGTGGCCAGATTCACCTGACTGCTGTTGTAGTCACGACCGCCGACCATGGCCTTGACCAGGCCGGTGGCCGGCTCTATCGAGACCAGGGCCATATCGACAGGGGGCGAGGTGCCTTCGAGGTGGGCACTCACCGCCTGCTGGGCCATGCTCTGCAGCTTCGGATCCAGCGTGGTCTGTACCGTAAGACCGCCCCTGTAGACCTTCTCGGGGCCGTACTTGGCCAAAAGGACCTGCTCGACCCAGTCCACGACGTGGGGGTACGCACTGCCGCCCTTGGTGGGCTGCGGCTGCACGAGCGTCGCCGGTGCGGGCGGCGGGCCGTCGGTGACCAGCCACAGGCCCAGCGCCTTGGCCTGGTCGTACTCTTCCTGACTGACCAGCCGCTGGTCGAGCATCTCCTTCAAGACCAGCTCCCGGCGTCCCTCGGCGGCCCGGGAGTCGACCCGGGGGGACCAGACGGTGGGCGCCGGGATCAGACCTGCCAGCGTGGCCGCCTCGGACAGGGTGAGATCTTTGACCGACTTGCCGAAGTACGAGACCGCGGCGGCGCCGACCCCATAGGCTCCCGAGCCGAAGTAGATGGTGTTGAGGTAGTCGAAGAGGATCTCCTCTTTCGACATGCGGCGCTCGAGCTGGGTGGCCAGCACCGCCTCACGCAGCTTCCGGGACAGCGACCGCTCGCCAGTCAGGTAGGCGTTCTTGACGTACTGCTGCGTGATCGTGGATCCGCCTTGGACGGTCTCGCCCTCGGAGTAGTTTGTCCAGGCGGCCCGGGCGAGGCCCCAGGCGTCCACACCTTTGTGCTGCCAGAATCGCTTGTCTTCAGCGGCGACCACGGCGTTCTTGAGCACCGTTGGCACATCGGCGGGCTGGACGGGAATGGTGAGGTCGAACTCGCGGAACACGCCGATCGGGTTGCCGGCCGAGTCGGTGACATATGAAGGATACGACACCAGGGAGGGCTTCTTCTCGGGCAGGTTGCCGGGTAGCGAGCCGAACAGCAGCGTGGCCACCGCCACGCTGGTGGCCGCGACCGGCGTGATCACCCCGGCGATGACGGCGATCAGGATCACCTTGGTCGACATGCGGAACGACCGGAAGCCCAACGACCGCCGCGGACGCCGGTGCAGCTTGGCGGAACGCGACGACGTGATCACGCGCCCACCCTCGCTGGGGCAGCCGTCGCCGGCGGGGACGGGGCGGGCTGGCCCGGCTGTGTGGGAGGTGGTGCGGTGGTGGTTGTCGTGGTTGGCGGGGGCGCACAGGCGGGCACGTCGACCCACTTGGTGTAGCTGCCGACGGAGATCATGGCGGCCGACGGACCGACGGATACGCACCGCACGGTGAAGGAGGAATCGCCGCTGCTGTTGGTCGAACCGGGGGCGCCACCGGCGAGGGCGCCGGTCGTCGTGAGGTTGGTCGGCAGGCCGGGTGTGCCGGTGAGGGCCACCTTGCCCTCACTGGTCACGTAGGGCTCGTTCACGCTGATCGTGATGGTGGGCGAGCCCCCGAGCGTCCAGCCCGACCCGCCCGCGTCGACGTTCACGCTGCGCCCGCCGGGCGCGTCCAGCTGCAATGCGAAGTTGTGCCGCTCACCCTCGCTCACGAACACCACCTCGGAGCTGAGCTGCGCCAGCGCGGGTGCGCGCCACGCCCGGACCCGATAGCGCCCGCCGGGCGCGCTCTCGAAGGCGAAGGCCCCGGCCCTGTCGGTGGAGATCTCCACCAGGTTGCTCGCCTCGCCCACGAAGCGCTCGATGCGGACGGTGGCCCCCGCGACGGGGCCGGACGGACCCGTGACCGTGCCGACCAGGGCAGAGCTGCCACCCTGCATCTCGATGCCGGCGGCCGATTCGGCCGGGGGGGTGCCGATGAGGCCGGCATCACGGGTGTCGGCCGCCCTGGCGACCTGGATCACGTCCTGCGTCGCGGGCGGGGTGGAAAGCTCCTTGGTGCGGGCCACCGGATCGAACGCCGGGATGGTGAGTGGCTCGGTTTTGGGATTCCAATGAAAGGCGTCAGTCACGAATTCGCGCTGCGCATAGGCGAAGATGCCCAATGCGACCATTACTCCTATCAGCGCGTACTTGACGACCACTACTGCGTTCCTCGAGTAGCGACTGTGGACTCGGCATGCCCGGCCACCTGGTCTTTTGCAGGGAAGGGTAGGCGGCGACCCGAACCGTCGATCATCCTAGAGCCTTCATTTCGATCCCAGCCGTCAGGCCGCCCTGCTCCGTGGTGCCTTCGTACCCGGACCGTCCGGCCGCCGAACCGCTGCGCTCCAGTGTTCACCTATCGGCACTAGGACCGCCATTGTTGAGCATCCGTTACGTGCAAACTTCTGAGCCTCGGGAAGCAAAAGCCGGTGGCGCACCGGTGGCGCACCGGTTCGCACGAGGCGTCGCGGCAGGCCAGGATGTTCGGCATGGCTACCGTCGTGAAGGGTTTGGACGACCTCCGAAGCAAGGTCGGCGAAGTTCTCGGCACAAGCGAGTCGGTGACGATCTCGCAGGATCAGGTGAACCGCTTCGCAGACGCCACCGGCGACCACCAGTGGATCCACGTCGACATCGAGCGGGCCAAGGCCGGCCCCTTCGGGGGACCCATCGCGCATGGATACCTGACGCTTTCGTTGGCGCCCATGCTGATGGAGCAGGTCCTGGTGCTGAAGGGCTTCTCCATGGGCGTGAACTACGGCTGCAACAAGGTCCGCTTCCCCTCGCCCGTGCCCGTCGGGTCAACCGTGGCCATGACCGCCAAGCTGCTCTCGGTGGAGGACATCGCCGGCGGCGCCCAGTACGTGGTCGAGTTGACCTTCCAGGTCGAGGGAGCCTCCAAGCCGTCCTGCGTCGCCGAGTGCATCTATCGCGCCTACACCTGACGTTCGTCGGTGGGCTGCCTGCGCCCGTCGACGCCGGCAGTTCCGCCTGAGCTGGCGCGACCATCTAGAATCGCGTCCGGCCTTCGGTCGTCTTTCGGCTCCTCCCAGCGGGCCGGCGGCTGGCGGCGTGATCTTCGATCGGTGCAGGAGTCACATGCCCTTCAAACCCGGCGACCGAGTCGTGTATCCCCACCACGGCGCCGCGATCATCGAGCGCTCCGAGACGAAAGAAGCCTTCGGAGAGCAGAAGGAGTATCTGATCCTGCGAATGGCACATGGTGACCTGACGTTGTCAGTGCCAGCCGACAAGGCCGAGCAGGTCGGGATGCGACTGCCGATCAGTACCGAGGACGTCGAGGATCTCTTCGAGCTACTGGCCAAGAAGGACGTGCGCGAGCCGGCCAACTGGAGCCGACGGTTCAAGAACCACCAGGAGAAGCTCAAGTCCGGCGACGTCTACCAGGTCGCCGAAGTCGTGCGGAACCTGGCCCTGCGCGAGCAGTCGAAGGGCCTCTCGGCAGGCGAGAAATCCATGTTGCAGAAGGCGCTCTCGGTGCTGGTGTCCGAACTGAGCTTCGCCCTCAACGTGTCGGAGGACGACGCCTTGATGCAGGTGAAGGCCCAGCTGGTCTGATCCAGCCGCCGCCCGATCCACCCAGCAGCTCAGTCGCTCAGTCGCTCAGTCGCTCAGTCGCCGAGGCTTCGCCGCCGTAGCCGGCGCATCCCCGCCAGCCATCGGTCGGGGTCGGATGCTTTGCGTTGCACGTAATCGCCCACCTCTGGGTGGGGGAGGATGAAGAAGCGCTCCTCACGCATGGCGTCCACCACGACGTCGGCGACGAACTCGGGCTCGACGATGCCGTCCGTTCCGCCGTCGCCCAGCTGGCGCGGTGCCATGGCTGTGTTGACGCCCTGCGGGCACAGCACCGAGACCCGGATGCCCTGGTCCCCATGTGTGATCGAGAGGTACTCCGCCAACTTGATGCAGGCCGCCTTGGTGACCGAATACGGCGCCGAGCCCACGGCGAGCAGGAGGCCCGCAGCCGAGGCGGTGTGCAGCAGGTAGCCCTCGCCACGGGCGATCATCCCGGGCAGCACCGTCCGGCTGGCGTAGACGTGCGACATGACGTGTAGCTCCCACTGCTGCTGCCAGGCGTCGTTGCTGGCCTCTACGCCGCCTTCGGCTCCGGCGCCGGCGTTGGAGAAGAAGATGTCGATCGGACCGAAGCGGTCCTCGACCTGCTCGACCAGGCCGCTGATGGCCGCCTCGTCGGTGACGTCCAGCCCGAGACCGAGAGCCTTCCCACCGAGACGATCGGCCGCAGCTTCGGCCGCTTGGCCGTCTCGGTCGACCAACACCACGGCCCGGGCGCCGTCTCGTACGAATCGGCGCCCCACGGCCGAGCCGATCCCGCCTCCGCCACCGGTGATCACGGCCACCCTGTCAGCAAGCTCCATGGCGCGGACCCTACCGAATCTAAAACACGGGCGGATAGGGCCTTCCGACGCCTCCGTGTTCCGTCAAGGTTGGGCGCCCGTCGCTCGGCCCTATCCGCTTAGGCAGGCTGAGCCGGAGGGCTTGTCAGGCGAGCCCGACGAGGCGGAGCATCGCCTGGGGGATCTGGTCAACCCCCTGTGACATCAGAGCCGCCCGCTCCACATTGACCTCGTCGAAGTGGCGGTCGCTCCAGCGCTGCCAGGGGCCCTCGGCGAGCTTGGTGACGTCCCCACGGGCCTCCAGACAAGCCTGCAGGTAGCCGGCGAGCTCCTCGATCTGGCGTCGGCCGCCGGGCGGGCCGACTCCCGGCACGATCAGCTCCGCGCTGTCGGCCACGACCTCGAGCGCGGCCAGCCAGGCCTCGAAGTCGGCTTCGAAGCCGAGCGGGGTGGCCCCGAAGCTGCACAAGGCGCCCGCGAAGCACACCGAAGCACCGGGGACGAGGACGACGAGGTTGCCGGGCGAGGGCCCTGCCAGGGGCACCACCTGCACGGCCGAGGTGAGCGCCGCCGCCCGGTCGACCATGTGGCTGATGGGCCGCGTCGCCAGATCGTCGGCGAACTCGTGGGCGTATTCGGGGTGCAGCCGGCGGTAGCCCGACACGTTCGGCGGCAGGTCGAGCAGGTCGGACGTGTGGGACGTGCCATAGAAGGCCGCTTGCCAGAACCGCGAGGTGCCTCCCACGTAGGGGATGTGGCTGGACGTGAGGACCACCCGGCGAATCGGATGCCCGAGCGCCTCGACCGCTTCGGCGAACGGCTCCCATTGGCTGGGCACCATGAGCGTGTCGACGAGCGTCACGCCGTCGGCATCGATCACGGCTCCGGCGTTGGCCAAGCCGTGGCCGGGCGGATCCTGTAGCCAGGCGAACACGCCCTGGGCGAGTCGGGTCAACTCGGTGGCCACGTGCGAACACTAACCGGCGGACCGTCGGAGCCGTGACGGGGGGCGGGCGCTTCACCAGCGCCCGCGGTGACAGGGGCGGGCGCTTCACCAGCGCCCGCGGTGCCGCGGGTAACGTCGCGGCCGTAAGCATCCCGCTCGGGCCCTTGTCGACCGGGCGGGCCTGTCTCGAGGGGGCGTTGATGGACGAGCTGCAGTGGATGTCGGCCGTTGAGCTGGCCGAGGCCATAGGGCAGCGCCGGGTCTCGAGCCTCGAGGCCCTCGACCACCTGTTGAAGCGGGTCGAGATGCTGGACGGGCCCATCAATGCCGTCGTCACCATCGACCCGGAGCGGGCCCGTGCCGAGGCGCGGGATGCGGATGAGGCGCTGGCCCGAGGGGAGGTTCGGGGCCCGCTGCACGGGGTGCCCATGACCGTGAAGGACAGCTTCTCGACCAAGGGCATGCGCACAACTTCGGGCGCACCGGAGCTGTCCGACCACATCCCCACCGAGGACGCCGCACCCGTCGCCCGCCTGCGTGAAGCAGGGGCCGTCATCTACGGCAAGACGAATTTGCCGATCTACGCAGGGGATTTCCAGAGCTACAACGAGGTCTTTGGCTGCACCAACAACCCCTACGACCTGTCCCGCACCCCGGGCGGATCGTCGGGCGGCTCGGCTGCTGCGCTGGCCTGCGGGTTCACCCCGATCGAGCTGGGCTCGGACATCGGCGGGTCGATCCGGTTCCCCGCGCACATGTCCGGCGTCGTGGGGCACAAGCCCACCTACGGCATCGTCCCGGCGCATGGGCAGATCCCGGGCCCACCCGGAACGCTGACCGCGGCTGACCTGGCGGTGGCCGGACCGATGGCTCGCACGGTGGACGACCTGGTGCTCGGTCTCGACATCATGTCCGGGCCCGATCGCTGGAACGCGCCGGGCTGGCGGCTCGAGCTGCCACCGCCGCGCAAGACGCGCTTGGCCGACTACCGCATCGCGCTCTGGTCCGACGACCCGTATTGCCCGGTCGACGAGGACGTGCGCGTGCCGATCGAGAAGGCTGCTGCCGCGCTGTCCGAGCAAGGCGCGGTCGTGGACGCGGAGGCACGCCCCGGCTTCACGCTGGAGCGGGCGGCCACGCGGTTCGCCCAGCTGCTCAACGCCGCCCTGTCAGGCGGTTACACCCGTCCCGAGCTCGAGCGCTATGCCGCCGACGACCGGGACACGCCGGTCGGCATCATCCATCGACAGCTGTCCATGCGGCACCGTGACTGGCTCTCTGCCAACGAGTCCCGCCTGCAGCTGCGCCGCCGCTGGGAGGAGTTCTTCCAAGACGGCTGGGATGTGCTGCTCTGCCCGGTGATGCCCCGGACCGCGGTGGAACACGACCACTCCGAGCCCCAGGGCGCGCGGAAGCTGTTCTATGGCGGCGCCGAGCGTCCGTACATGGACGCCATCCGCTGGTCGGCGCCCGCGGGTGCGTGTTACCTGCCGGCCACCGTCGTGCCGGTGGGCACGGCATCCAACGGGTTGCCTGTGGGCGTGCAGATCATCGGTCCTTACCTGGGTGATCGCACCACGCTCGACGTGGCGGGCCACCTGCATCGCATCCTCGGGAGCATCCCCCGGCCGGCTGGTTTCTGAGCGGTAGCTACCTCTGAGTGGCGGCGGCTTCCGAGTAGCGGCTAATCGGTCGTTGCGGCTCCGGTCGGCTCGGTGGAGGCGGCATCGGCCCGCCGTCGGCGTCGGCCCCGTATTTTGTGGACGACGAACGCCCCGATGGCCAGCACCAGCAGCACCCAGCCCGCCTTGCCGATCCAGTCGGCGAGGGTGGTCCAGTTGTCGCCGAGCAGGTAGCCGCCGATGACGCAGAGCGACGCCCAACTGATGCAACCGGCGAGATCCCAGGGCAGGAAGGAGCGATAGCTCATTCCCGACATGCCGGCGGTAGCCGGCATGATCGCCCGCAGAAAGCCGACCCAGCGCCCGATCAGGACGATGATGCCACGGCGCCGCTGGATGAGGTCCTCGGCCCGTTGCCATTGGCGCTCGCCGATGCGCCGGCCGAGCCAACTGCGCTGCAGCCGGGGGCCGAAACGCCGGCCGATGTAGAAGCCGGTGGCGTCGCCGAGGAGGGCGGCCGCGATGGCCAGGATGACCATCACCACGATGTTGAGACCGCCAGCGCCGGCCGCGGCGCCCGCCACGAACAGGCCGATCTCGCCGGGGATCAGGAAGAACAGCGTGCCGGTCTCGGCGAAGGTGAGCAGGGCCGCCAGGATGTAAAGCCAGGGGCCGGAAGCCGATCGGAGCGCTTCGTCGATTCGATCGACCGGCCCTACGGCCAGCAGTAGGGCGCTGGTCATGGCGGCGAGAGTAATAGTGAAAAGGTGGTAATGATTCGTCCGGCCGGGGAGGCCGGTCAACAGCGGTGATCAGGCGGCGTCGGTGCGCTGTTCCGGATCGAGCCCTTGGGTAGTCCGGAGCCGTGCCGGCGTCGTCGGCCGGCGCCAGTGCCGGAGCGGTCCGCTGCCAGGTCGGCCGGGATGGCCGAGACGATCGCCGAGGCGTAGAAGGCCACGGACCAGTTCGTGATGATGTTCCGCCCTCACCAGATCTCGCTTTCCGCTCTGCGCGCCGCGCTCGGCGCGCCCGGTGGACGACGGCGCTGGCCGGACGCTTGCGCTTCGCCAGCGAAACCGCTCCGACGGAGCACTGCGCCCATAGAGAGCCGTGCGCCCGTAGAGAGCCGTGCGCCCATAGAGAACCGTGCGCCCATAGAGAACCGTGCGCCCATAGAGAGCCGTGCGCCCATAGAGAGCCGTGCGCCCATAGAGAACAACGAGTGACTGAGGGTGTAATTTCACCGCTGTCCCGGGGCGGGAGCGCGGATGGTGCCGGCGGGGCGGGTTCGAACGGGTCTCAGCCCAGCGTTTTTCGCGCCGAATCCTCGATGGGCAGCCCGGAATCGGCGAAGGCCCCACCACGCAGAGTGACCGTTGATGAAGCCGTACTCGCCGCTGCGCCAACGTCAACCTCGACGCAGCGCTGTGCAGGAGGCGGCCTTACGCCGAAGGCGCTCGAGGGGCTACGTGAGCTGCTCAGACGGAGGAGCTCAGGGCGTCGAGGGCGAGTTCTGCCAACCTGGCGACCGACTCCTTGATCCCGTCCACGTCTACGCCCTCGGTCGACTTCTGTCCTGCGTCGTAACGGGCCCACACGCCCTGGTTGATGCAGGCCAGCTTCCAGTACGAGAAGCCGAGGTATGTGGGCATCTCCGAACAGTCGAGGTCGGAACGGGAGGCGTAAGCCGCCAGCATCTCGGCTCGGGACGGGAAGCCCGGCGCCTTCGACGGGGAGGTCGAAATGGTCTGGAACTCGTCACCCGGCTCGGACCACGTGGCCAGGAGATAGCCCAGGTCGGCCAAGGGATCGCCCAGCGTGCAGATCTCCCAGTCCAAGATGGCCGCAACGGTTCCGTCGGCCCGGGTGATCGAATTGCCGAGGCGGTAGTCGCCGTGCACAACCGACACCCGCTGCTGCACCGGAAGGCGGGCGGACAACTCGTCGTGTACGCGGTCGATGAGAGGCGTGGTGCCGCGGCTCTGCTGGTATTGGCCGTACCAGCGCTTCATCTGGCGGCCGACGTAACCGTCGTGGCGGCCCAGATCGGCCAGGCCAACCGCTTCTACATCGACGGTGTGCAGCGCGGCGGCCACGTCGACCAGCGATTCACCCGCCCGGCGACGATTGGGCTGGTCCAGCCATTCATCCACGTCTTCTTCGGTGTGCAGCACGCGCCCGTCGACGTACCCCATCACGTAGAAGCGGGCACCGGTCACCGCTTCGTCGTCGCAGAAACCGTGGGCCGGGGCGACCGGAATGCCGACCGGGCCGAGTGCCGAGATCACCCGGAACTCCCGGAACATGTCGTGGGCGGAAGGGAGCAGCTCGCCCAGCGGCGGTCGGCGCAGCACCGTCACCGCGCCGGTGTCGTCGACCACCCGATAGGTCAGGTTCGAGTGGCCGCCAG
>JAXDQG010000204.1:0-5783 GCA_034667945.1 Acidimicrobiia bacterium
TGGGTGTGGATGTCGACGAAGCCGGGAGTCACGAGCTGACCGGCCGCGTCGATCTCGCTGCGGCCCGCTTCACGCACCTCGCCCACGGCGGTGATGCGGTCCCCATCGATGGCGATGTCGGCCACGCGGGCCGGTGTACCGGTTCCGTCCACCACCCGACCATTCCGAATTACCAGATCGTGCATCGGACCCCCAATCAGCGCGTGGCTCGCATCCTACGGCTCCGGCGCAGCCCAGTGGCCAGAACGGATGCCAAACACCGGCGATCGCCTGACTGGTCAGAGCCAACAGGACTCACGTTCTTCGCTTGGTCGCGGTCAGCACGCCGAGATTGGAGACAATGAACGGCACGAAGTAGGTGATCCCCGACTTCACCCAGGTCACCGCGGTGGCTTTGCCCGAGAGGACCACGTCGAGCTGGTTGATCGTGAAGAGCACCGTCCCGACAAGGAGAGCGATGCGCACGGTGGTCCGGAGATGATCCCGGTAGCAGACGACGGACAATGCCTCACGCCACGTCGCCCAGGTCGGCCTGGGAGGACTCTCGCTCGCCGGCACGTCGCCATCCTGGCCCGCTCCTAGGCGCGGCGCGCCGAAAATCCGACGGCCAGAAAATCTACGCGGTCGCGTCGAGAGCGCCCGAACGGCGTTTGATCAGGCGCATCACAACACCCGCCGCGCTTCGGGCCGCAGGGGGCAATGGGCAAAGAGCAAATATGTTCTTCCTTGGCGCATTTTTGCAGGACTAGGGTGCCGCCCGGCGGAGCGTTGTTGTTGTTCCGCCCTCCTCGTCGGCGTGTGTAACTGAAAAGAGGGAGGGCACTTTCACTATGAGACTGCGTCGAGCTTCGAAGCTGCGTGGGGGCTTATTAGTTCTCGCACTGGGCGGAGGTCTGGTGGTTGCAAATGTCGCCACCGCGTCGGCCGATGATCCATCACTGACGTCCTACGAGACCATTGCGACCGGATTGCACAATCCCCGTCAGATGTCGGTCGGGCCCGATGGCTCGCTTTACGTCGCAGAGGCCGGCACGGGAGCGCTCGACGCTGCGCACCCGGGGACGTGCACCACTGGTGATGAAGGGGAGACCTGCGCGGGGGACACGTCGTCGATCACCGTGATCGAGAGCCCGGCCAATCAGCCGTACGTGTTCCGCTGGGTGAAGGGCCTGTTGTCGTTCGCCGATCGTACGGGCGACGGCGCGGTGGGACTCGACGCGGTATCGGTGACCCGCACAGGACAGGTGTACGGGATCATCACGTACGGCGACCCGGTCACCATTCCCTCGACCGTGCTGGCTCAGAATGGGAAGCTGCTGCGCTTCCGGCTGGACGGCAGCCACGTCTCCCTCGCCGACATCGGCGCGCAGTCCCTCGCCCACCCGATACCCGGGTCCCATCAGCCGTTTGAGACAGATCCCTACGGCGTTCTGGCATTACGCGGAAGGATCCTCGTGGCCGACGCAGCCGCCAACCTGGTGTACAGCGTGCATGACGGCGCCATCGACAACTTTGCCAGCTTCGAATTCCGCCCGCAGGACGACATCGACGGCGTGCCGACATCCATCGCCTACCACGACGGGAAGATCTATGTCGGCCAACTCAGCAGCCTCGAGCCCGGCCGAGCCAAGATCACGATCTACGACCTCGAGGGCGACGTGTTGGACACGATCACCGGGCTGTCCTCGGTGACCGGGGTGGCTGTTGCTCCCAACGGCGACATCTACGCCGCCGAGATCTTCACCGGTCCGCCGGGACCCGACACGAAGGGCGCTCTGGTAAAGATCCCCGCTGACGGCAGCGAGCGGACCACCGTCGAGCTCGATGCGCCGGGCGGCGTGGCGGTCGATCGCGCCGGCAATGTCTATGTCACCGTCAACAGCGTCTCGGGCTCCGACGGCAAGGTCATCCGTTTCAGCGGCGGGCACTCTGAGACCCCGCTTGCCGACAAGCTGAGCTACCACTCTCATGACGGCAGCGCACCCGACGGTGACGCGGCCTACCACGACCACACCTACGACTAGCCATGCCCAGCCGCCTCTCGGCGGCCTGCAGGCCAGCGTGATCAGTGACGAGACCCCGGGCGCGGGCAGGCGACCGGGGTCTCGTCGCGCTCGGCAAGACCCGGACGCCTTGACGCACCGTCAACAGCCGGCGGGCGTCCTCTGGGACGGTTGCGGTACCTTTTGGCTGCTGAACACCTGGTTCGGGCAGGCGTTCGGTTTCTACCAAGGGGATCAGTGTGCTGGAGACCGATGTTGGATCTGACCTCATCGACAAGCTGGGCTACGGCCCGCAAGAGCTGGGTTTCGACCCGGCCGAGCTGAAGGCGAAGTACCTCGCCGAGCGCGACAAGCGGCTGCGCGCCGACGCCAACGAGCAGTACGTCGAGGTGACGGCGGAGTTCTCGCACTACGTCGAAGACCCCTACGTCGAGCCGGGCTTCACCCGCGATCCCATCTTCGACGAGGTGCAGGTCACGATCATCGGCGGCGGCTTCGGCGGCCTGCTGATGGGTGCCCGCCTGCGCGAGGCCGGCTACGAGAGCATCCGCTTGGTGGAAAAGGCGGGCGATGTCGGCGGCACCTGGTACTGGAACCGCTACCCGGGCGCCATGTGCGACGTGGAGTCGTATGTCTATCTCCCGTTGCTCGAGGAGATCGGCGCCATGCCGACCACGAAGTACCCCTTCGCTCCGGAGATCTTCGAGCATTCGCAGAACATCGCCCGGCATTTCAATCTCTACGAGGACGCCCTCTTCCAGACGGGCATCACCGAGCTGCGCTGGGACGAGTCCTCCAACCGGTGGATCGTCAAGACGGACCAGGGTGACGAGTTCCGCACGCAGTTCATTGCCATGGCCAACGGGCCCCTGAACCGGCCGAAGCTGCCTGGCATCCCGGGCATCAACGAGTTCAAGGGCTACACGTTTCACACCAGCCGGTGGGACTACGGCTACACCGGCGGCGACTCGATGGGGAACCTCCACAAACTGCGCGACAAGGTCGTCGGCATCATCGGTACCGGCGCCACCGCGGTGCAGTGCATCCCTCACCTCGGCGAGTCGGCCAAGCACCTCTATGTCTTCCAGCGCACGCCGTCGTCAGTTGATGTGCGCAACAACCGGCCGACCGATCCGGAGTGGGTCAAGTCCCTCAAGCCGGGCTGGCAACAGGAGCGGATGAACAACTTCAACATCGTCGTCTCGGGCGGCGAGGTCGAAGAGGACTTGGTCAAGGACGGCTGGACCGACATCTTCCGGAACCTGACGGCCAATGTCGCCAAGCAGGCCAGCAAGAAGCTGGGTCGCCGGCTCTCGCCTGAGGAGCGAGTCCACCTGATGGAGCTGGCCGACTACCAGAAGATGAACCAGGTGCGGGCCAGAGTGGACGAGATCGTCAAGGACCCCGCAACGGCGGAGAAGTTGAAGCCCTGGTATCGGCAGTTCTGCAAGCGGCCATGCTTCCACGACGAGTACCTCCAGACCTTCAACCGACCGAATGTGACCCTGGTCGATACCGACGGCCAAGGCGTCCAGCAGCTCACCGAGCACGGTGTCGTCGTCGACGGCAAGGAGTACAAGGTCGACTGCCTCATCTTCGCCACCGGCTTCGAGGTCGGCACCACCTACACCCGCCGGGCCGGTTACGACATCATCGGCCGGGGCGGGATGACGCTTTCGCAGAAGTGGTCGGAGGGACTGCGGACGTACCACGGCCTGCAGTCCAGCGGCTTCCCTAACTGTTTCTTCCTGGGGTTCACCCAGACCGCGGTGAGCGTCAGCGTCCCCATGGCGCTCAACGAGCAGGCGAAGCACGTCACCCACATGATGACCGAAGCTCGGGCGCGAGAAGCAGAGGTCATCGAAACGACCGTCGAGGCTGAAGACAGCTGGGTGTCCGAAATGAAGCGAGCGCAGACCATCGGCCGCCGCTTCTATTCGGAGTGCACGCCCGGCTATTACAACAACGAGGGCAAGCTCGGCAGCCCGATCGGTTTCTTCGCCGGCACCTATGTCGAAGGTCCGATCAAGTTCTTCAACCTGCTCGAAGACTGGCGGGCCGAGGGCAACCTGACGGGCGTCGAGCTGAAGTAACCGACAAACGCTTTACTACAGCGATGGGGCTGGCTTCTTCGGAAGCCGGCCCTTGTTGTTTTCTATCTACTCAGCCTCTGTGTCTACTCGCCCATGGCGGGGCCTCTCGACCGTCAGCGCGCTCGTCACCTCAGCGACCAGTCACGCCGCGTGGGCGTCCCGCGCCGATGACAGCAGACGGCGGGGCCGGCCCCATTTTGGCAAATGCCGGCCGAGATACCCATGAGTGATTACTCCGTCGGGGTCGACGGTGATATGCGTCACATACCGCCAAGTTGACACTGCAGTCAAGTGGTCTGCAGACTTTCGTACGTGCGGAGACGCAAGGGCTCCGCCGCGCGCCAAGCGGCACCGGCAACCTGGCTTTGACCGCCAACACATCGAACAGACGCACTTACGCCCCGGAGGGCTGTCGAATGCAGGAGAGGTCAACCGAATGACAGCAACTGCCCTGCCCGATTCCCTCAGTCACCGCCAGATCACGGTGGCGCTGTCCGGGCTGATGGTCGGCATGTTCATCGCGGCGATCGATCAGACCATTGTCGCCACAGCGCTGCCCGCCATGGTTTCCGACCTGGGCGGCATTCGCTACCTGTCGTGGGTGATCGTCGGCTACCTGCTGACGTCCACGGCCTCGACCCCGCTTTGGGGCAAGATCGGCGACCTGTTCGGGCGACGCCGAATGTTCCAACTGGCCATCGTGGTGTTCCTGGCTGGTTCGGTGATGTGTGCCGCGGCGCCCAACATGTTCTCGCTGATCGTCGGCCGCCTGGTGCAGGGGGTCGGCGGCGGCGGGCTGTATGCGCTCTGCTTCGGCATCGTCGGGGACCTGGTTCCTCCACGACAGCGCGGCAAGTACATCAGCTACTTCGCCGGCATGTTCGCGGTAGCCGGCGTCATCGGGCCACTGGTGGGCGGTGTGCTCACCGACCATCTGGGCTGGCGATGGATCTTCACCATCAACGTTCCCATCGGCGCGGCCTCGCTGGTGGTCACCACGCTCACTTTGCACCTTCCCTCGACCAGACGGGACGCCAAGGTCGACTTCCTCGGAGCTGCCCTTCTCGTTGCCGGGGTGACCTGCCTGGTGTTGGCCACTGCCTGGGGTGGTGACGAGTATGCGTGGGGCTCCGTGCAGATCCTGGGACTCTGCGCCGCCACGGTTGGCCTACTCGGCGTGTTCATCGCCTGGGAGGTCAGGGTCGAGGAGCCCATCCTGCCGCTGCGGCTCTTCAAGAACCCGGTGGTTGCCATCCTGTTGGCGCTCAGCTTCCTGCTCGGGCCGATCTTCTTCGCCGCTGCCTCTTTCGTTCCCCTGCTGATGCAGGGCGTCCATGGGTTCTCGGCAACGACATCGGGCCTCATGCTGGCCCCGAATGCCGCCGGCCTGAGCATCGCGGCAATCATCACCGGTCGCCTGACCACGAGGAACGGTCGATACAAGCACTGGGTGCTGCTGGGCACCGGCACGGTGGTCGCCACCATCGTCGTGCTTTCACGCCTCACGGTCAGTTGGGAGAGCTGGCTGATCGCCGTGGTGATGCTGCTCCTGGGCCTGGGCCTGGGCTCGGCGATGCCGGTGCTGTCTACCGCCAGTCAGAACGCGGTCGAGCTCAAGGACCTCGGTGTCGTCACAGCAGCCGTGACCTTCTTCAGGACGTTGGGTGGCAGCTTTGGCATCGCCGGC
>JAXDQG010000205.1:0-8485 GCA_034667945.1 Acidimicrobiia bacterium
GACGAGCTCCTCCGGGGTGGTGGTCGAATCGCCCGACCACATGGTGTGCGAATGCAGGTCGACCCGGATGAACCCCGCCGGACGGGCGGCAGCGAGATGGGGATGGCGATTGACCGCGGCCGGGGCTGGCGTCACACGTTTCACGGTAGGGCCTCGGGTGCGGAAGGGTCCAACAAGGTCGTTCTTTGCTGCGCTTTGTCCGCCGGTGGTGGAGGCTTAGTTGTTGTGTCGCACAGAGTCTCAAGAAATCAGTTGATAAGAGGGCATACCCGGTTTTCACGCCTTTTGCAGCGATTCGACATCGATTCGACGGACCCGGTCGGCGAATTCGACGAGGTGACCTGCATAGCTGCCGGCACAGGGCGCGCGCGGGCGACCACGTACCAACATCTTTTCCGTCACAGATGCGGGCAGAGCCCTACGATCCGGAGAGCGACACCTCGTCCACCAGCAGCGGCGGGCACCCGGCTCCGGAAGGCAACCATTCGACGTCGGCGCCGACCGCGGCGATGTCCTGCAGAAGTCGCTGCAATGTCGAGGCGATCGTCACCTCGCGCACCGGCTCCGCCAACTCGCCATCCCGGATCATCAGCCCCTCGACCCCCACCGAGAAGTCTCCGCTGGTGGCGTTCACACCCGAATGCAGCCCATGCATCGACTGCACGTACAGCCCGGTGTGGATGCCGGCCAGCAGATCATCCCACGACCGGTCCCCCGGCGCGACCGCCATGGCCTGCACCCCAACGCCCGGCAAGCTGCGGGCCGAGCGCACTGCCGACCCAGTGGACGCCGTACCGGAGCGTCGGCCGGTGTAGCTGTTCTGCAGGAAACCTTGCAGGACCCCCCGGTCGATCAACACGTTCCGCCGACAGGCCAGACCCTCGCCATCGAAGATGTCGGCCGCCATCGACGCCGGGTTGGTCGGATCGTCGAGCAGCGTGAGCTGGGGTGACGCCACCGCGTGGCCGACGCGGTCGGCAAACGGCGAGCGCTGCTTCAAGACCACGTCTCCCGTGAGCGTGCCGGCCACGATGCCGAGGATGACCGCCGCCTGCTTGGCGTCGAGCAACAGGCTCAGCCGCTGCGACGGCGCCTTCCGGGCCCCCAGCAGCCGCGTCGCCCGCACAACCGCCTCATCCGCCACCTTGGCGAGATCGAGCATCTCCGGATCTCTGCCTACATCGACCCCGTAACCGACCTGCGTCTCGCCACTGTCCTCGGCCAACGCGCTCACCGACATCCAACAGGAGGTCGAACGTCCGGACGCCCGCACACCGGTGGAGGCGGCTACGGCGAACTCACTGGCCGTGTCGCCGTAGCTGCAGCTCTGCACGCCTTTTACCCGTCCGTCGAGCCCCAGCACCTCGCGCTCCAGATCGAGCGCCAGGGCCACCTTGCGCTCGGCCGCCGTAGAGGTCACTGCTGGGTTCCACAGGTCCTGCTCGACCGCGGCCACCCCATCGGGCAAGGCCAGGCCCGCCCACTCGTCAGGCTCGGTCAACCGGGCGTTGTCGCGGGCGTCGGCCAGCGTCTCGCGCAACACGGCCTCGTCGAACGTGCCGGCATGGGCGAAGCCCTGCCTTCCGTCGACGACCACCCTGATGCCGACACCGAAACCGGTGGCCGAGGTGAACGACTCGACCTCGCCCTTGTAGGCCCGCACATGGGTCGACGTCGAGCGGCTCACCGCCACCTCGATCTGCTCGCCCGAGCGGGCGTCGGCCGCCCACCGCCGGGCCAAGGCCACAAGCTCCTCGTCGCTCACGAGGCCGTGCCGCCCACGGTGAGTGCCGGCACCCGCAGCGTGGGCGTACCCGTGCCGACCGGGACGCCTTGCCCGTCCTTGCCGCAGGTGCCCGGCCCGCCCATGGCGAAGTCCGTACCCACGGCGTCGATGGCGGCGAGCGCATCGGGCCCGTTGCCGATCAGGTTGCCGTCACGAATCGGGTCGGTGATCTCGCCGTTCTCGATGAGGTAGGCCTCGGTCATGCCGAACACGAAGTCACCCGTGGCCGTGTTGACCTGCCCACCACCCAGCTGAGCGACATAGACGCCTCGGTCGACGGAGCTCGAGATGTCCGCCGGATCGGTGGCGCCGTTGCCGATGAACGTGTTGGTCATGCGGACCATGGGCAAATGGCGGTAGCTCTGTCGCCTCCCGTTGCCCGAGGGGGTCCGGCCCTCTTTGCGAGAGCGCAATCGATCCCACATGTAGTCGCTGAGCACGCCGTCCGAGATGAGAACGTTCCGCTGGGCGGTGTTGCCCTCGTCGTCGACCGCATACCAGCCCCACTCACCGGCCATTGTGCCGTCGTCGATGACGGTGACCAGGGGCGATGCCACCCGCTGACCCCGGCGACCGGCGAAGACCGACGCCCCCTTGGCGACCAGGTCCGCCTCGAGGCCGTGCCCGCACGCCTCGTGGAACAAGATGCCGCCCGAGCCAGAGGCGATCACGACGGGAAGCGTGCCCGAAGGTGCAGGGCGGGCGTGGAGCTTGCGCAGCGCCCGACCGGCGGCCAGCTCGGCCAGCTTCTCGACATCCACCACATCGAACAGCTCGAAGCCACAGGTCCGACCAACGGTCTCTCGACCGGTCTGCAAGCCGGCGTCGCCCCGCGCCACGCAGGAGACGGAAAACAGCGTCTTCACCTGGTCGTCGCCGGTGAGCACGCCTTCGCTGTTGGCCACCAGCGTGCGCCGGCGGGTGTCGGAGTAGCGGGCGGCAACCTGCACGATGGCATCGTCCGGCGAGCCGTCCATCGAACGGGTGGCACGAGCAGCCTCGTCCGCCCGGCGCAGCAACGCCACCTTGGTGGCCTTGGGCACAGCGGCCGGATCGACCTTGGCCAATACTCCGCCGGCCACCTCGGCCGAGCGCCGAAGCTCTGCGATGGCGGTGGCCCCGGCACCCGCTCCCCGGGCCACGGCCGCCGCTGCCCGGGCTGCGTCCTCGAGCCCTGTCTCACTGAGATCGGCGGTGTGGGCGTAGCCGGTGGTGTCGCCCACGACGACCCGGATTCCGGCCCCCCGGTCGCGCCCGGTCACCAGGTCTTCGACCCGGCCATCGTCGAGCACCGCACTGGTGGACCGGGTGTCTTCGACGAAGAGCTCCGCGAAGTCTCCGCCGCCGCTCAGGGCGCTGTGCAGCGTGGTGCGGATGACGGACTCGTCGATCATCACGACCTCCCGGGACGCGCCGGTGGCCTACCCGGTTGGTCGGGCCCGCGGTGCGGGCTTATCGTACCGATCGTGTCCGCCGAACCCGGGTTGAGAGCAGAGGCCAGCCTTCACGTCGGCGAGACCGACACGGCCGTGGCCGCCCGCTCCGGTGATGTGCCCGTTCTCGCCACGCCTCGGCTGCTCGCGTTGTGCGAGGAGGCGACGGTGGCCGCGCTGGAGGGTCACCTCGAGCGCGGCAAGACAACGGTGGGCATGCGGGTGCAGCTCGAGCACCTCGCGCCCACCGGCGTAGGCGGAATTGTTCGTGCAGAAGCCGTTCTCGAGGAAGTAGAAGGACCTCGTCTGACGTTCAAGGTTTCAGCGCACGACGACCGGGGCCTTGTTGGGGTCGGTCGTGTGACAAGAGTCATCGTGAACACTGAGCGCTTTTTGGAGAAGCTCAACACACCCGGTACGTGAGTGGACTGGCGTCCGCTCACCCGACTGGTCCCCGTGGGTCGCCCAGTCGACCGGTAGGCTTCGCCCTCTTGGGAGCGGCACCATGATCTGCACACAGGAGCTGAGAAAACCGGAGGCGCAGCCGGAGACCGGCGCGGAGATCCGCCTGCGCTGGTACCGCGAGGTTCTGCTCGCGGCCGCCTTCTACCTCATCTACTCCTTCGTGCGGAACCAGTTCGGCTCCGCCTCGGTGCAGCCCTCCGCCGCGTTCTCCAACGCCTTGCGGGTCATCCGGGTCGAAAGCAACCTGCACCTCTTCGTCGAGGCGCAGATCCAGCAGGCGTTCCTCGGGTGGTCGTTCCTCCTGCGTCTCTGCAACATCTTCTACGGCACGTTCCACTTCATCGTCACTGCGGGCGTGATGGTGTACCTCTACCGGCGGGCCCCCGCCCGCTACCACAAATGGCGAACCGTGCTGGCGTTCACCACCGGCGTCGCGCTCATCGGCTTCAGCCTCTTCCCGCTGATGCCGCCTCGACTGCTCGGCGAGTTCAGCACCTTCGGGGGCCGCAGCCTGGGCTATTCGTTCGTCGACACGCTGAAGCAGGTCGGCGGTCTGTGGTCCTTCGAATCACACGGGATGGCCCCCATCTCCAACCAGTACGCCGCTATGCCGAGCCTCCACGTGGCCTGGGCGCTCTGGTGCGGGCTGGCGATCGGCCCCTTGCTCACCCGCAAGGTCACCCGGGTGTTGTTCATCTGTTACCCGTTCGTGACCCTCTTCGCCGTGGTTGTCACCGCCAATCACTACTGGCTCGACGGTGTGGGCGGCGTCGTCGTCCTGGCCGCGGGATACGGCTTGGCCACATGGATCGACGGCCTCCGCACCCATCGGAGGTCGGTCGTCGCGGTCTCGTGACCGAGCCGGCCACCGCGCTGCCGCTTCAGTTCGTTCCCGCGCAGGCGCTCGAGGTCACCACGGCCGATCGCCAGCAGTACGTCGACATCACCGACCATGTGTCGCGCATCGCAGCCCGCGCCGGGTTGCGTCAAGGCATGTGCTCGGTCTTCTGTCCCCACACCAGCTGCGGGCTGGCGCTGACCGAGGCCGAGGTCGGTCTGCACCACGATCTGAGCAATGTTCTCGAGCACCTCGCGCCTTCCGGGCGGTACTGGGCCCACGACGACCTGGCCCGGCGCACCGAGAACCTGGTGCCCGGCGACCGGCCGAACGGCCATGCCCACATCCGGGCCTTGCTCGCCACATTGCCGCAGGTCAACGTGCCCATCATCGATGGTGCAGCCGGCTTCGGCGCCTGGCAACGCCTCTTTCTCGTCGAGCTCGACGGTGCTCGGCCCCGCCGTCTGCTCGTCAGCTGTTGGGGACTACCGTGACTAGCGGCCGGGTCGGAACGAGCTTCCGGCGGATGGTTGCCCGGCCTTCCCGGCCCGGCTGGGTGACACCGCGCCCGAACGCGGGTGCCGGGGCGAGATACTTTCGCCGAAAGGCCTCAACGCCTTCCGACGTTCGACAGGAGAAGTGAGCGAGCATGCTCCTCGAAGCCATCTCCGGGCCGGCGGATCTGCGCCGGCTGAGCCACGACGAGCTGGCCGAACTGGCTGCTGAGATCCGCCAGCTGATCGTCGACCGGGTCACGGAGTTCGGAGGGCACCTCGGGTCGAACCTCGGCGTCGTGGAGCTGACCTTGGCGCTGCACCGCGTCTTCGACTCGCCCAACGACATCATGCTGTGGGATACCGGCCACCAGGCGTATGTCCACAAGATGGTCACGGGTCGGTGGCGCGAGTTCGACTCACTGCGTCAGCCGGGCGGCCTGTCGGGGTATCCCAGTCGGGCCGAGTCGCCCCACGACTGGGTGGAGAACACTCACGCCTCGACGGCGCTCTCCTACGCCCATGGTTTGGCCTCGGCCGAAGACCCGGCGCTGGGAGGCGAGGGGCGCCGAGTGGTTGCGGTGATCGGCGACGGCTCGCTCACCGGCGGCATGGCCTTCGAGGGTCTGAACAACCTGGGGCACTCCGGTCGACGGGCGGTCATCGTGCTGAACGACAACGGCCGCTCCTACGCGCCCACCATTTCCCTGTTGTCAGCCAGCCTCATCCGCCTACGGCTCGATCCCCGGGTCGCCCGCGAGCAGGACCGTCTGGGACGGCTGGTGCGGGCCCTCCCCCTGGGCGACCAGCTGCATCGGGGTTGGCGGGCCACCAAGGCCGCCATTCGGGAGATGTGGGAACCGCAGGCATTCTTCGAAGACCTGGGTGTCCGCTACACCGGGCCGGTCGACGGGCACGACCTGGTCGAGCTCGAGAAGGCGTTGCGCCTGGCCGCCGAGTACAAGGAAGGACCCATCGTCCTCCACGTGCTGACGGAGAAGGGTCGGGGTTACGCCCCCGCCGAGAACGACGCAATCAAGAAGCTGCACGACACCTCCGAGTTCAAGGCGGGCTCGTACACCGCCGCCTTCTCCGAGGCGCTCATCAAGGAGGCCGAGAACCGCCCCGACGTGGTGGCCATCACGGCAGCGATGCCGGACTCGACCGGTCTGCTGCCGTTCGCCGAACGGTTCCCCGAGCGGTTCTTCGATGTCGGCATCGCCGAGCAGCACGCGGTCACCGCCGCGGCCGGCATGGCCATGGGCAACCTGCGGCCGGTGGTGGCCATCTACTCGACCTTCCTGACCCGGGCGCTCGACCAGGTCAACCTCGACGTCGGCCTGCACCACCAGCCGGTCGTGTTGTGCCTCGACCGGGCCGGCATCACGGGGGACGACGGTCCATCACACCATGGCATCCTCGATCTCGTGCTGCTCACGAAGGTGCCGGGCATGACCGTTTTCTGCCCGTCGTCTTACCAGGAGCTGCAGATCATGCTGCACGACGCGCTCGACATTACGTCGGGCCCGTGCGCCATCCGCTGGCCGAAGACCACCGCCCGGAATGTTCCCGAGTGTGACGTGGGCAGCGGTCTGCACGCTCGGAAGATCCGCGCCGGGACAGGGATCTGCCTGATCGGCGTGGGCAAGATGCTCGGGGCGTGCCTGGAAGCGGCCGATGCGCTGGCGGCCGAGGGCATTCCGGTCACCGTGTGGGATCCACGGGTGGTCAAGCCGTTGGACGGCGAGCTCATCGCGGACGCAGCAGGCTACGACCTGGTGATCACAGTGGAAGACGGTCTACGCGAGGGCGGCGTGGGTTCGGCGGTCAGCGACGCCGTGGTGAGCCATGCCGTCGAGTCGGACCTGGCCGTGCCGCTGGTGTGGTCGCTGGGCGTCCCGGCCGAGTTCCTGCCGCACGGCAAGCCTGATGAGATCCTGCGATCGTTGGGCCTCGACGCCGAGGGGATCGCCGACCAGGTGCGTCGGCTACGCAAGCGGCGCCGCTGAGCAGGCTCTGCACCAGCGTCGGCCAGCTAGCGCCGGGCGGCCAGACCCAGCACCCGCAATACGACGAGCAGGACAATTGCGCCGAACAAGGCGGTCAGGAACGTCCCCGGCCGATTGACGCCTGCGGCACGAAACAGGAATCCGCCGACGAGCGAGCCGGCAACCCCGGTGAGGGTGGTGGTGAGACAGCCTCCGCGCTCGACCCGCGTGACCAGCGAGGCGGCGACGCCGGCGAGCAGCCCGATGATGAGGAACCCCACAAGGCTCACGAGTCGCAACCCTACCGTTGGGGCGGGACAGGCCTTCCGCGACCTGGGGCGGCGACCAGGTCAGCCCTCTGACCCTTCGGCCGCTCCGTTCTCCTCGGGATGGGCCCGGGCGTAGGCCACCGCTTCGCGGTACTGATCGAGCTCGACAGCCCCGGGGATCAGCCAGCGCCGGTTGACCACCACGGCTGGCACGCCGTTGATGCCCGATTGCACGGCGGTGGCGTGGTCACGCCACACGTCCTTGATGAGCTCGTCTTCCTGTTCGCTCCAGCGACGGTCGAAGTGGGCCTCGTCCAGACCGGCCTCGGTCGCCACATCCAGCAGGACCGAGCGGTCCGAGATCGTGCGGTTCTCGGTGAAGTAGGCGCGGAACAGACGATCGGAGAACTCCCGGCGCTGATCGCGCCCGAAGCCAGCCGCCACCTTGCCGGCCAGCGCGGCGGGGAAGCTGTGTGACGGTGGCGCGTACTCACCCGACCAGGTGTGGAACGTCGCACGGGGTTCCAGGCTGGCCGGACGCTCCCACTTGGTCGTGTACTCGGTGAACGCCTCCATCGAACGCTCTTCGGGCTCGGGCCGGAGCAGGAAGCTCCGCCACGTGACCTGCACATCGTCACCGAACTCTTCCTCGAGCTGACCGAGGCGCACGGCCCCGACGTAGCACCAGGGTCAGAGATAGTCCGAGAAGACCATGAACTCCACGGGGGTCATTGAGCGAAGTCTGCTACACCAGGGACATGGCTGTCTTCGACCAAGTGCTCAGTTCGGAGGACGAGCTGCGTGCGCTGTACCGCCAACCATCCAAGCTGGTGCAGGCCAAAAAGGTGGGCCGGCTCGACGACGTGACGCAGGCCTTCATCGCCGCGTCACCGTTCTGCCTGCTTGCCACCGCCGATGCCGAGGGCCGCTGCGACGTGTCGCCAAAAGGGGGGCCGCCAGGCTTCATCATGGTCGTGGACGAGTCGCACGTCGCCATTCCGGACCTCAACGGCAACAATCTCATCGACTCGCTGATCAACGTGGTCGGCAATGGCCATGCCGGGTTGCTGGTGCTGATTCCCGGCAAGGACGAGACGCTGCGGATCGAGGGTCCCGCCTGTGTCACCACCGACCCGCACGTCTTGGCGCTGTGGGATGACGAGCTCCGACGTCCAAAGGCGGCACTCGGCATCGAGGTCGCCGCAGCGTTCA
>JAXDQG010000206.1:0-6816 GCA_034667945.1 Acidimicrobiia bacterium
GCCCGGGCGGGGCGCGTCGACCAGGCCGTCCAGGCGGTCCGCCGCGAAGCGGTGCCGCCACTTCGCCACCGTCGTTGGGTGGGTCCCCAGCTCCGCGGCGATGTCGCGGTCGGTGCGGCCCAATACGATGCGCGACCGCAACGCCAACGCCTGCGCTGAGGAAGGCCGACGCGACCACCGCTGCAGCGTCGCCCGCTCCGCGTTGCTCAACGTGATCTCCGCGGTCGGTCGTCCTCGTCGGGCCATGGCGCACCTCCGATGTTTGCCCACATCGGGGTCAATGCGCCGCCACCACGAAAATTCCGTCCCACATATAATTCCTCGGCGGAACAAACTGGCGGGGGCTCGGATCGGTTCCGGGACCAGCGAGGCGGGTGGCGCTGCAGGGCCGGGTTCCGGTCACGCTGCTGGCCTCTGGTCGGCCGCGAGTCGGCTCGACTCGATCTTGCGCCGAACAGTTCGCCTGCGCTGGCGGCGGATCATTCCGCGGTACTGGACACGGCGGCAGGCGTAGCGAATCAGCCGGTGGTGAGTCCTGGCAACGGACCTCGTTGAACGTGAGGCGTCGAGCACGTGCTCGAGGATGCCGTCGTCGATGTTCTCCTGGTCGATTGGGCAGACGACCCACTCACCTGGCTGATTCGCCTTTCGGACGAAGCTGGCGTTCTCGAGAGTCTTGAACCAGCGGAAGCGGCTGGCCCGGCTGTCCGACCAGGCGTCATCTCCAACCCTCAGGCGCTCGTGCCCGTCGAACAATGCCTTGACCAGAACGCGGAGAGGACCATGACTGAGCTTCCCCGCTTCGGCGGACAGGTGGGTTGGGTGATCAGGTCGCCGTGGCGACGACCTTCAGGTTCTCATAGGCGACGGGACTCAGCATCTTGATCGAACTGTGGCGACGAGCCGGGTTGTACCAGGTCTCGATCCACTCGAAGATGGCTCGTGATCCTCACCGGAGATGCGGCAGGCCAAGGACGCTCTGGGCCGCCATGCTTTGTATGAGAAGAGCCGCTGGGCCGACCTCGACCCTGGAGGAGTACGGTCGACTGAAGGCTCAGATGATCGCAATGTACAACCGAGCCGACGAGGTGGAGACGGAGCGTCAGGCCGCTTCACGGCAGGGATCTTGAAGCTTGGCCACCTCCCGCAAGACCGTGGCATTTTGTTGTTGAAGTTCGAGTCTGCTGACCGGCAGCAGCTTCGGGATACGTCGGACGATGTCCGCCACCGCCCGCAGTTCAGGACCGTCGTAGCAGCCTGGTGACGACGCAGGCTGGCCCACGCTCTCGACTCCGGCCCAACGCAGGAGATCGTCGAGGTTGACGACTCACTGCAGGAAATCGCCTCGGCGGGGATTGAGGACATCGCGGGTCTACGCGCTTTACGCGGCCTGGGGTCTGCAGGCTAGTTTGGCTCGTGATGGTAGTGGGGTGCAGCGGTAGAGGATTTTGAGTCGGTAGTTGTGGGTGTTGCGGTAGCCGAAGCCGTTGCGTTTGACGTGTTTGATGATGCGGTTGAGGCCTTTGGTGGCTCGGGTGTCGAAGTAGGCGAGGAACTCGTTCTGCCAGGCGGCGATGGTCGAGGCCAGGGTGACGAGCTCGGGTACGGGTGGTCGGCGACAAAGCCGTACCACCACAGCAGCCGCCGCTGGGCGTGGGCCCGGCTGGTGCACCCTTCGGACAGTTCGGCCAGGTATTCTATGGCCGCCCAGGCCCACAACAGGTCGCTCTCAGGGGCGTCTGAGGCGGTGTCGGCCCGCAAGGCGGCGATGACCTGTCCCAGCCCCGGCTGAGGTTGGTGTGGCGGCGCAGCAAGGTCCCGGCGGGCCCGCCAGCCGGGGTCGATCTTGCGGCCCGGCGGTCGTGTTCTTCCCAGATGCGGCGTCGGCGCACGTCGGTCACCGCCCGGCCAGCACGGCCACGTGGAACCGGTCGACCACCGCGGTCACGCCCGCCAGGTTGCTGAGGGCGGCCCGGTAGCCGGCGTGGGGGTCGGTCACGACCACGGTGATCGCGGCGCGTTCGGCCGGGCTGAGCTGGGCGAGCCAGCCGGTCACGCTGGCGGAGGTGCGTCCGGTGACCACGTCGATCAGTGTGGCGGCGTCCAGGTCGTCGAAACCGAACAGCCACGGCTCCCGCCGCCCAGAACCGGGTCTCGTCGCCACGGTGCTGCACGCGCCGAGGGCCTGGCGGTCCTGCTCGGACGGCTGCGGCGGCCTCGGCAGCCCCTCTCTGTGGGCGAGCGGCAGGAGGCAGGTATCGGCGTGGCACCACGCCATGGCCCAAGGTGCCGCCGGGCCTCGGCAGTGGACGGCCGGGTTGGGCTGCGCGTCATGCGCGTGGACTGCGATGCCTTGTGTCTGCGCTTCTCGCTGCTGGGATTGGGCGCGCGGGTCGGCTTGGCAGCCTTGCTCGTGGCCTACACCGCCGGGGCGATCGCGAGCCAGATCCCCGGTTTGCCGGCCGGCGTGGGGATGGTCGGTGCCCGGCGGCGGCATCCTCCCCACCACGAACAACCCAACTCGGCGGCGACGCCGGACACACCGAACGCTGTCAGATGGCGCTAGGCGGAAGCGCTCCAGGAGCTGAGATAGTTTGACATCGTCGAAGAAGGACAATTCCCCCTCGAGTTAGCGAACCGACGTCGCGGTCGCAGAGCGGCGGGTGCGGGTGCGGCGCGCCGTGTCCCAGCTCGGCGCCGTCGGGTAGAGCCAGCGCATCCACGGCGGCGGAAAGAACGGCCGCCACCCCTGCTCGGGCTGGGCGAGGCGATCGGCGACGACGAAGAGCACGGAGGGGTTGACGCCCACGCCGACGTGGCTGGCGTACACCTCGATGTTCTCGTGCGTGTCGTCGACCACGTCGAGGCAGGACTCCCAGCGCACCACCCCGTCGAGGCGGCTGTAGATCGACGTCGAGGGCACCGGGAGGGAGCCGGCGGCGAAGTCAGGCTGGACGCCGAAGTCCGGGTCGAAGGTTCGCTGGATGAACCGGGTGATGAACGAGATGCTGGAGCCGTCTTGGCGGATGCGGTGCTGCAACCCACCGGCCAGGGTGATCACCTGACGCACCCGCTCGGGGTGGCGCCGGGCCATGTGGCGCGCGTAGAGCGCACCCGCACTCCAGCCCACCAGCGACACCTTCTCTCCGGTGTGGTCGTTGATCGATTCCAGCCGATGGCTCATCCGATCGAGGACGGAGCGCGTCGGCCCCGGGTTCGGTGCCTCGCCGAACCCACGCACGTCGTAGCCCCACAGGTAGAGGTGGTAGCGGAGGGGAAGCGTCGACATGTCGCCGCCCATGAAGCCCGGCATGACCAGCACGGGATGTCCGTCCCCTCGGGGAAGCGTGGAGAGGAGTGGTATCGACGCCAGGTAGGCGCTCATCTCGTAGGGGACTTGCATCATGCCGGCCATCTGGATCCACGGTTCCGGCGCGCGGATCATCCGCAGCACGAGTGGCTCGTCCGGAGGCGGGTCGTGGAGCGGAAGGTCTTCGAGCGGAAGGTCTTCGAGCGGCAGGTCGTCGTCGATCGCCATGTCTATCCCCAACCATTCAGCGGGTCGCGGTCGAGAGTTCCTGGAAGGACTGCTTCAGGCAGTCCGTGTAGAAGGCAGGGTCGGGCATCATGTCGCGGTCCGACGTGATGCACAGCATCATGTCACCGCAGTAGCTCATGACGCCGTGCATCAGTCCCATACCGTTGTGCACCATGCCGAAGCCGAACTGCGTCTCCATCTGCGCACCGGTGAAGTACAGGGGCTTCTGCGGCCCGGGCACGTTCGAGACCACCACGTTGTAGGGAGGGTTGGTCCGGTTCGCGAGGCTCAGGTCCGAGGAGAGACGGGCGCCGAGGCCGGCGAGGGCCCCGGGCACGAACTGCGAGTACTCCGACAGCGTGCGGGCATCGATCGCGTTCGTCAGCTCCTTGGACGCGTGCGTCGCCTCTCGCACGGCCACCAGCCGTTCCCCCGCGTCGGCCACGTCGGTGGCCAGCGACGTGAACATGGCGGACACCTTGTTGCCCGCCATGCCCTTCTCTTCCTCGGTGCGCACCGAGATGGGGCACATGGCGACCAGCGGATCGGCCGGCAGCTCAGCCTTGTCGTTCAGGTAGGCCCGCAGCGCCCCGCCCACGATCGTGAGCGCCACATCGTTCACCGTCGCCCCCGGCACCGTGGTCTTGATGCGCCGCATCTCCTCGAGGGGGACGCGTAGGCCGTCGACCACCCGGTGCGGGGACACCGTGCCGTTGAAGCGAGTGCGCCGCACGGCGGGCAGGCTGACACCCCGTGCCCGCTGGTTGCGCAGCTCACGCTGGACGCGGCCCAGGCCGGGCACGGTGCGCCCCAGCACCCGGGCGAAGTGCATGGGGCGCATGAAGTTGTTGACATTTGCCCTCGCCAGCAGCTGCCAGGCCGGCGGTTCGTCCTCCGGCTTCCACTCCTTGATCGGCTGCGGCGGGCTCGCGTCGGGGGCCGGGTCGTGGATCGCGCTCAGCAGCTCCATGCCGGAGACGCCGTCGATGGCCGCGTGGTGGGTCTTGAGGACCAGCGCGAAGCTGCCCGGGGCGACGCCCTCGACGTTGTCAAGGCCCTCGATCACGTACATCTCCCACAGCGGCTTGGAGAGATCGAGCGGGCGGGAGAGGAGGCGAGCGGTCTGGATGCAGAGCTGCCGCCAGTCGCCGGGTTTGGGTAGCGCGATATGGCGGACGTGGTACTCGAGGTCGAAGTCGCGATCCTCGATCCAGTAGGGGTGGTCGTAGTTCAACGGCACCCAGCAGAGCTTCTGCCGAAAGCTTCGGGCCAGGTGCAGTCGCTCCTCGATGTCCTGAAGGATCCCCTTGAACGTCACCCTGCCGCCCGGCGCAGTGGACTGGTCGTAGATCATCAGGGTCGTGCCGGCCATGTGAGCGTTGGGCGTCTCCAGATAGAGAAACGACGCGTCGTGACCGCTGAGCTGCTGCATGGCTCGACCTCCTGCCCTCGGCGCCGGCATCCCTCCAGGGTCGTCAGGGCATTGGGGGAATGGGTCTACCGGCACCCCACGGTTGGGTTGGTGGCCGGAGAGGCTATCGCAGCTGTCGGTCCGGCGACCTCGGTTGCGGAACTGTCGAGCGCCGTTCGCTCCGGCGCAGCCTGCTGGGTTCGGCTCGGGACCTGCGGACCTTTAGGCGGGCGGGTCCACCGCCATGACGGGCTTGCCGGCATGGCCGATGTGACAAGCACGGCGAGCTGGTCAGCCAGGAGATCAACGACCTCTATGAGGTTAGGCTCGCCGGGGTGGAGCGACTCCGCGGACTGGACACAATGTACCTCTACCAGGAGACGCCGACTAACCACCTTCATGTGATGTGGGCGGCGGTCTTGGACACGCGGGAGACGCCCGATGCTGCGACGTTTCGCTGCCTGATCGAACTGATCGGTGGCCGCCTCCATCGGCTGCCCGCTCTGCGCAAGCGCCTCGCCAAGCCTCGCCTGGGCTATACGCAGCCCGATTGGGTCGACGTCGACGTCGACCCTGCTGATCACGTCATCGTCCACCGAGCCGCCGATCTCGCAGCCACCGCCGCCGACGTGTTGGCGCGGCCCCTCGACCGTGGCCGGCCGCTCTGGGAGATGCACGTCGTGGAGGGTCTGCCCGACGGCCGCACCGGGCTGATCATGAAGCTCCACCACGCCCTGCTCGATGGACCCTCTGGGGCCGAGCTGATGGTGCAGCTGCTCGACCTCGACCCGCACCCGGCCGCGGCTGCGGCGCCCACGGCCCCGCTGACCATTGACCCGCCGCCCACGCGCACCCAGCTGCGCCGGGCCGCCCGGGCACGGGCACGTCGGGGGGTGCCAAGGGCGGCGCAGGAGATGCGCAGAGCCGCTGACGTGATGGCAGCCGCGCGACGTTGGACGCAAGAACACTCCGACGTCGCCGTACCCGGCCCGTACGACGCTCCCCGCACACAAGTTAACCGGCCCATCACTGCACGACGCTCCGTGCGCTTCACCGGGGTAGAGCTTGATGTCCTCGACGAGGTCCGCCGCGAGAGCGGCTCGACGGTGAACGATGTCGTGCTGGCCATCACCGGCGGCGCGCTCCGACGCTACCTCCTACGCCGCCGGGCGCTTCCCGCCACTCCTCTGTTGGCCATGGTGCCCGTGTCGACCCACGGCAGCGACTCGGCAAGGGGTGGCAACCACACGTCGTGGCTCATCACCACGCTGGCCACGGACGTCGCCGATCCGCTGGAGCGGTTGATCCGCGTCAAGCGCGTCACCGACGCCGTCAAGACCCGACATGACGACACCGGCCTCGCATCCCTCGTTGGGCTCTATGACGTGATGCCGCCGCTCGCCGGCCAGAGACAGGCCCGCCTCGCTGGGCGGCTGCGCCTCGCCTCGTGGGGCCCGTGCTCGTACAACGTGGTGGTCTCGAACGTGCCGGGGCCAGATGCTCCCTTTTACTGCAATGGCGCGCTGGTGGAGTCCGCGTACCCGATGGGCCCAATCACCGACTGGTCGGCCATCAATGTGACCGTCGTGAGCTATCGGCGCTACCTGGCGTTCGGAGTCGTCACCTGCCCCGATGTCGTGCCCGACATCGACCAACTGCGCCGCGACATCGACGCCGAGATCGACGCGCTGCGCCTCGCCCGAACCTGATGCGGAGCATGCGCGCTGGCTACCGGTCTGGCCGAACGCGAGGCGGTTCTCACGGCACGTAGCGGCCTGCGTGCCGGCGCGGAGCATCCACGATGGCAGACCGGTCACCCAGGCTCCGATCGCAGGACCCCGGACGCCGGACACGCCACCGAGCCGAT
>JAXDQG010000207.1:0-3841 GCA_034667945.1 Acidimicrobiia bacterium
GGACCTTCCGCCGCGAGGGCGCCACCGTGCAGCAAAGCGCCGGTCAATCCGCCGGCGCACGAAACGGAGCGAGCGTGACGACCTACGCCGTACCGACTGGTTTGATTGTGGCCGCCAGCCGCAGCGACGGCGAGTGTGTCATCCAGCTCGTGGGCGAATTGGACATCGCCTCGTGGCCGCAGCTGGCGGCCCTCGTGGATGAACAGCGGGATGACGATCGGCGCGTCGTGTTCGATCTGAGCGGCTTGACGTTTCTGTCCACGGCCGGCGTCTCGGCGCTGCTCGAAGTCGCGCAGCAGTGGCCCGACTTCAGATTGCGAAACCCAAACCGCGTCATCCTCCCCATCCTGCGAACCGCCGGCCTCGACAGCAGCGTGGAACTCACCGACAGCGAGCCACTACCTCGTTGTTGACTCAACCTGATCGTTGCTCTGCGAACCGCGTGGGGCCCGCAGGGAGCGAGATCAACGAAGGCCGCGGAAAAACGTCCGGACGTCGGCGACCAAGAGGTCGGGCACTTCGGATGGAGCGAAATGGCCTCCCTCGGGTTGAACCGTCCAATGCACCAAGTTGCACGCTCGCTCCGCGATCTTGCGGGGCATGAGTATGAGTTCTTCGGGAAAGACGGCGATCCCTGTGGGCGCCTGCACGGTCGGCTTACGGTCATGACTCGGACGCCAATGGGCGTTTGCGCGCTCCCAGTAGTAACGCATCGATGTGCCGATCGACTCGGTTATCCAGTAGATGGTGAGCGTGGCGGCCAGGAATTCTTTGGAGAATCGCTTCTCAACGTTTCCGTCACAATCCGACCAGGCGCGCCGTCGTTCTATAAGCCAGGCGGCTAACCCGACCGGCGAGTCGTTGAACGCAAATGCCAGCGTCTGAGGATCCCGCGATTGGGCAGTCATGTGGACCGTCGTGGCGTCCAGCTTGGAGCGCCACCGATCATGCCAGCCCTCCTCACCTGGTCCGTAGGCGTCGGCGGTCATGGATGACCATTTGGCGTCCGGTCCGGGCAAGGCCGGCAGCGTCAGGTGAACGCCATAGAGCTGGTCGGCGTACTTGTGGCCCATTTGGCCCGAGACAATGGCTCCCCAATCTCCTCCCTGCGCGCCATAGCGGCTGTAGCCGAGGACATCAGCCATCAAGGTGTGCCACAGATCGGCCGTGGTGATGGAGCTCACGCCCGGCGTGGTGAGTGGCGTGGAGAACCCATAGCCAGGCAAGGAAGGCACGACGACATCGAACGCGTCGGCAGGATCGCCGCCGAACGAGGCCGGATCGGCGAGCGGTCTGATCACCGCATTCAGATCCCAAAAGGTCCAGGGCCATCCATGGGTAAGGACCAGCGGGATCGGGTTCGGTCCTCGGCCCTTCTCGTGAATGAAATGGATGGGGATCCCGTCGATCTCGGTCTTGAAATTGGCGAACGCGTTGATCTCCGCCTCGGTCTTGCGCCAGTCGTATTCATGCGCCCAGTAGTCCACGAACTGCTCGAGGTAGGCGCGATTCGCGCCGTAACGCCAGTCGTCGTTGTTGAAGTCGATCGGCCAGCGGGTGTGCTCGAGGCGGTAGCGGAGGTCATTGAGCACCTCGTCGGCGACGTGCACCGTGAACGGTTTGGAAGGCTCGGTCACATCCATGGCGCGCAGTCTGGCAGTTGACGGGTCACGGCGGGCCACGAAGGCTCGGGGCAAGAGATGAAACCTCGCGCCAAGAAGTAAAGCTCCCAGAAGAAGATGAAACCTCGCGCGAAGAAATCTCGTCGATCCTGTCGATGTCGAAGCCTGTTGTTCGTCGTACGCGCTGCCGGGTCGCTCGAGGAGCCTGAGTCCTCGCTCTGCGCTCGGCACTCACTGCGTTCGCGAACTCGAGGAGGACAATGATGGGCAAGTACGTGCTCGCATATCGCGGTGGTGGCATGGCAGCCACCGAAGCCGAGCAGCAAGCGGCCATGACCGCATGGATGTCGTGGTTCGGCGAGTTGGGCTCGGCGGTCATCGACGGGGGCAACCCTTTCGGTCCGTCGACATCGGTCGCTCCGTCCGGCGCCGGCGGCCAGGCCGCCAGTGGGCTCACGGGGTACTCCGTGCTGTCGGCTGACAGCCTCTCCGCCGCAGCCGACCTGGCCAAGGGTTGCCCGATCCTGACCAGCGGAGGCACCGTGGACGTGTACGAAGCCATCGACATGTAGGAACTTCCGTGGCGCCGCCGCTTCGGGGTTGTCCGACGGCGGCGCGACGCCCATTTGTCGGGTGATTCATTCCCGAGCCCGACTACGGCTGGCAAAGAGAACGCACGTTCGACTAGCCTGCCGAACATGCGTTCTCGCATTCCGCTTCGGTGGCAGCTGGCTGCCGACGAAGATGTCGGTCGGCTCTTTCCGGATGAGCAGATCGTGGAGCGGCACATCGGTGCCGGGGAGTACCGCGGGCTCGAGTTCCTGCATGTCAATGCCCACCGAGTGCTCAACGAGGTCCGCAACGCACCGTTCGGCTTCCGTTGGACGGTCAACGCGTACCGGGGCTGCAGCCATGCCTGCACCTACTGCTTTGCGCGGCCCACGCACGAATACCTGGGCCTGGATATGGGTGCCGACTTCGATTCGAAGATCGTCGTCAAGATCAACGCCGTCGAGCGCCTGCGGGCGGAGCTGCGCAATGCTCGGTGGCAGGGCGAGTTGGTCGCCATGGGTACCAACACCGATCCGTACCAGCGGGCGGAGGGGCGGTATCGCCTCACCCGGGGGCTCATCGGTGTGCTGGCCGAGGCGAGAAACCCGTTCTCCATCCTCACGAAGTCGCCCCTCATCCTGCGCGATCTCGACCTTTTGGCGGAGGCCGCAGAGCGAACGGAGGTCCGCACCAGCCTCTCGGTCGGCACGCTCGATGTCGACACCTGGAAGCTCACCGAGCCCGGTGCCCCTCACCCACTGCGCCGGCTCGAAGCAGTCGCCCGGCTCAACGAGGCCGGTGTCCCATGTGCGGTCTTGATGGGCCCCGTGCTGCCCGGGCTGTCCGATTCACCCGACCTCCTGGCCGACGTGGTCGACCGTGCGGTGGCGGCTGGTGCCACCTCAATAAGCGCTGTTTACCTGCACTTACGCGGTCCATTACACCGGCACGTGCTCGAATGGGCCGAAGTCGCCCGTCCCGAGCTCGCCGCCCACTGGCGCCGCCTCTACGGCGAGCGGTCGCAGGTGCCGGCCTCGATGCGTGCCGAGCTCTCCAGCCGCATCACCGAGCTGGTGGTCGCAGCCCGGAAACGCCAAGGACGGCAGGTTGTGAGCCGGGCGGCCAAAGAACCAGCCGCCGAGCCAAGCAAGCCGGGCGCTCCTCCCGAGGCACAGCAGCTCGCCCTGCCACTCGCATGAGCGGAACACCGATCGGCGCGCTCCGCCTGTCGGGAGCGCGCTGCTCAGGAGAGCGCTCCGGAAGCCCGAAGCCGGGCGATCTCCTCGGTGTCGAAGCCCCACGCCTCCAGCGCCTCGTCGCCGCCCTCGCCCGGACGTGGCGTGTTGCGCACGATCTCCGAAGGCGTGCGACTGAAACGCGGCGCCGGGGCAGGGTGCGAGATGCCGTCAACATCGACGAACGAGCCGCGAGACACGTTGTGGGGGTGGTGCGGGGCCTCTTCCAGGTCGAGCACGGGCATGACGCAGTCGTCCGGGCCGTCGAAGACCGCCATCCACTCGTCCCGGCTCCGGGTGGCGAAGACCCCGCTGATCATGTCGCGATACGCAGGCCAATTGGCTCGATCGTTCGGGTCGCCCAACCCGGCCGCGCTGAGCTCGATGCCAACCTTGGCCGTGAAGGACTTCAGGAACTTCGGAAGCAGGACC
>JAXDQG010000208.1:0-3400 GCA_034667945.1 Acidimicrobiia bacterium
CAGCTCCGCGCCCAGATCGCGCAGGCCCAGGCGACCAACGACCCGGCCCTGCCCACCCTGCAGAAGCAGCTCGCGGAGGTCAACGCCCAGCGGGAGACCGTCTTCAAGGGCGAGACGCTGCGCGGACTGTTGCTCACCTCGTTCGGGTTCAGCGTCTTCGGCGTCAAGGGCGCCCAGGTCGCGACCGTCGCCTACCTCGTCGCCGGGCTGCTCGCGCTGCTGTCCATCGCCGGCCTCGTCCACGCCTACCGCACCCCGCGCAGCACGACCTTCCCAGCAGCGCCGCCGGTCAGCACGCCGCCAGTGAGCACGCCGCCACGCGGTGACGACCTCGTCGGTGTCTGATCCGCTGGCCTTCCACCAGGTCATGGCCCAGACCGTGCTCCCCCGGACGTGACTCGACGTCGGTCGTTGGAGGTAGCGGGTGCGGGGCTCGTGGTGATCCCCGAGCTCCAGCAGCTCCGATGTCGGCGACACCGTCGCGCTCAGCCAGAACGGCGGGCTGACGGTCGCGGTCCTCAACCCGGCGAGAGCCGCTCGTGTTGCGCTGCGGATGAACGGCGTTCACGGCTGGCGCGGCGAGCGACGGTGGCCGTGCGGTCTTTGACTGGACGTGGGCATTCGTGGTCCTCGCAGCGGAGGGAAGGCCCCGCCGGCTCTTGCTCGCGTTCCTGCCGACTGCCGCCCACGGTGGCTGTGGCTGTTCGTTCGAGTTATCGCTCGTCGCCGACTTGCCCGAGCTTGCCGCAGGCCGCCTCGCCGCCGAAGGTGCCCTGGTGCCTGCAGCCCGAGATTGTGAGTGATACCTGCCCAGGCAGTGTGCGATCGGAGCAGATCCGCGAACGTCAACCATCCGTGGGTGAACAACCACGGGTGGATGGCCGGCTTTTGCAGGATCACGTCGAGTACTCCCGAGAGCACCCGGTGATGGCCTTGGCCAAGCGGCCGGAGAAGGTCCTGTCGACGTCTTCGCCGGCTCCTCCGGCTGCACGCGAAACTCGGCAGGGCCGCCGGGAAAGCGGCGAACCCTGCCGAGTAGGAACGCTGAGCGACGACCGGTGAGGTCAGCCGCGACCGTGGCGGAGGAGCTTGCCAGGCGTGGTGCCGGTGCACTCTCCGTCTTCGAACGTCACCGAGCCGTTCACGATGATGTTCTTGTAGCCCTTGGCCCGCTGTACCCGGCGCCACTCACCACCGGGCAGGTCGTGGACGACATCGCCGATCCACTGGGGCTCGATGGCAAGTTCTTCCATGTCGTAGACGAGCACGTCGGCCGCCGCGCCTTCGCGCAGGACGCCCCGGTCGCGGAAGCCAGCGGCGTGCGCGGCCAGAGCCGACAGGCGGAAGTGGGCCTCTTCGAGCGTGACCACCTGCTCGTCGCGGACCAGCCAGGTCAGGAAGTCGGTGGTGTAGGCACCGCCGGTGAAGAACTTGGTGTGCGCACCACCATCGGACACGCCCGGGATGGCATAGAGCGACTCGTTCATCATCTCGGCCATGAACGCAGCATTCGAACCCTTGTCCGGGCCGAGGAACTCGACCTGGAGATCGCCGGACACCGACAGATCCAGCATCGCCTCGATGGGGGTCACGCCCATCTCAGTGGCCACGTCGCCCACCGTTCGGCCCTCGTACTGGCGCAGGTGGTCGATATTGTGAACGCCCCCGATGATGAGCCCGGCAGGATCGCCGCCGACACCGGCCTGGATGACGCGGAGGCGCTTGTCGGCCTCGACGGCCTCTTCGACAAGGGCCCGCCGCAGTTCCGGGTCCTGCATCTTGGCCAGCTTCTGCTCCTTGGTGCCTGTCGTGACCGCACGCCAGGCGGGGGAGGCGTCGTAGAGGTTCCAGTGCTCGAGGGTGAAGGCGAAGCCGGCCCGGCCGGTGCCGCACTGGGCATAGACGGGCAGGCCCTGCTCCCAGCACTTGTCAATCCAGCGCAGCGGGCGGCGGTGGACCTCGGGGTCCTTGCGGGACGGCGCCACCACGTTGTGCAGGATCGGACGCTTGGCCACCGCTGCGAGCTTCTCGATGAACGCGATGTCGGCCTTGATGTTGCCGGTGCCCTGCGTCAGCTGGATGCAGCCCTCGTCGCGCTCGGCGAGAACCTCGCCCAGGCACAGGATGTCCTCGTCGCACATGGTGTCGGTCACCATCGGGGTGCCGTCGAAGTCGGCCTGGACGGAGTCGGGGCCGAGCCGCTGGACCGAGAAGCCGCACAGGCCGGCGTCCATGCCCTCGTGGAGCAGGCGCTGCATCTCCTTGCGCTCCTCGGGCGTCGCCGGGCGGGTCTTGGCCGCCTCGAGGCCCATGACGTAGGTCATGAGCGATGCAGTCGGCATGTACTGGATGACGTTCACGCCCAGCGGCCCGCGCTCGAGGCTGTCGAGGTACTCGGGGATCGACTCCCAGTCCCACTTCATCCCGAGCTTCATCGAGTCATAAGGGATCGCTTCGGTGCGGGTCATCGTCAGCATCGAGCGCTCACGGAACTCAGGCTTGACCGGCGCAAAGCCGAAGCCGCAGTTGCCCAGCACTACGGACGTCACGCCGTGCCAGCCCGAGATCGTGCACCACGGGTCCCAGCGGACCTGGGCGTCGTAATGGGTGTGGAGATCAACGAACCCGGGGGCCACGATCAGCCCGGACGCGTCGATGACCTTGTCGGCCTCACCCTTCGATTGACCGCCCAGCTGGGCGATCTTGCCGTCCTTGATCCACACATCGCCTCGGTAACGCGGCACGCGGGTGCCGTCGACGATCGTGCCCCCCTTGATATGAATATCGAACTCGGCCATCTTGGAAACCCCATTCCTCGGACAGACGTCCCAGCTCGGAGTCCGGCGCACGTCTATCCATTTCGACGATAGCTCATCTCCTGACCTGTCGCACATCCAGATGGCGGTGTCTCGCTGAGAATGGTCTCGCTGAGAATGGCGGGGCGAGCCCACAGCCTGTCCGCCTCCGCGATGATTGGCTGTGCCTCACGAGACAGCCACCTCAGGCGCCCCTCCCTGCCGCTTGGCCGACGCCGGGGGTCGCTGGCATCGGTATGGCGAGCTTCTTCGCTGACGTCGGCCACGAGATCCCGACCGCCCTCCTGCCGTCGTTGCTGACCGCCACTCTCGGCGACCCCCGGCGCGGAGTGGCAGCTCCGGGGGCGGCCAAGGACACCGTCAAGGCGGTCCGCATGGCCGCCAGGTGGGTCCGCCACCTCCGGGTGAGCGGAGCCCAAAGCTCCCGGTGACGGATCCGCACGACATCGGGCGGCACGGGCGGGCGCGAGCCGGGCCCTTCGCCGCGGGTTGGCGCTCAGCGCTCGGCGGACCTGTCCGGGCTGAGTGCGCTCCGAAGCTGAGTGCGCTCCGAAATCGCCTGCCGCAGGTCCCAGGCGAGGATC
>JAXDQG010000209.1:0-4237 GCA_034667945.1 Acidimicrobiia bacterium
CTCCGGCGATTCCACGCTGCTCGTGCAGGGCACCGCCGGGACCGGTGAGGAAAGTCTTCGTTACGGTTGGAACTACGCCCGCTTGCTGGCTGACGGGCCATCAGCAGCAGCCCTGGTGCCAGGCCCGGTGCTCCGGGCCATGGAGCGGGGCGCGCTGGCCAGGGTGGAGGAGCTGACCCGCATTCCGTCCGACGTCCAGGACGCGCTGATCACCGTGCTGTCCGAGAAATCGTTGCCGATTCCCGAGCTCGGCACTGAGGTGCAGGCAGCGAAAGGTTTCAATGTCGTGGCCACGGCGAACGACCGCGACCGAGGGGTCAACGAGCTCTCGGCAGCCCTCCGCCGGCGGTTCAACACCGTGGTGCTCCCCCTCCCGGCGACCGCCGAACAGGAAATTGCCATCGTCGCCCAGCGGCTGGAAGACCTGGGCCGAGCCCTCGAGCTGCCTCCGGTCCCCGCCGCCACAGATGAGATACGACGAGTGGTGACGATCTTCCGGGAGCTCAGGGCAGGCGTCACCGAAGACGGGCGTACGAAGCTGAAGTCGCCCTCAGCCACGCTGTCGGCGGCCGAGGCCATATCGGTGGTCGCCAACGGGCTGGCCCTGGCCGCACACTTTGGTGACGGTGTGCTCCGCCCTCGTGATGTCGCCGCCGGCATCGTGGGCGCAGTGGTCAAAGACCCGGCCTACGACGAAGTCGCCTGGCGGGAGTATCTCGAGGCGGTCATGCGCGACCGACCGGGCTGGGGCGAGTGGTACGAGGCCTGCCGAACGGTGAGCGAATGAAGTCCTGCCCAGGATGCCTTGCGCGCGGTGCCCGGGAGGGGTGAGCGGGTGACCGGCACGATGCTCGAGGTCGGCCTGGCGGAGCCCGTCGCCGGTGGGGACAGGCCCGCGGCGCGCGTGGAGCTGCTCGGCATTCGCCACCACGGCCCCGGTTCGGCGGGAACACTGCAACGAGCGCTCGACGAGCTTCAGCCGGACGCCGTGCTGGTCGAGTTGCCCCGCGACACGGCGGACGTGCTGAGCCTGGCGGCCGACCCGGACATGGTGCCGCCGGTTGCCCTCCTCGGTTATGTCGCCGATCATCCGGAGCGGGCTGCCTTCTACCCACTGGCCCGATTCAGTCCCGAGTGGGTGGCCGCCCGGTGGGCTCACGAACACGGTGTTGGCCTGGTGCCGATCGATCTCCCTTTGGCCACCACGCTGGGCGCAGGCGGTCATGGCCGGTTGGCCGGCGTTGACGCCATCGGGCTGCTGGCCGGCGCAGCCGGCTACGACGATCCCGAGCGTTGGTGGGAAGACCTGGTGGAACACCGGGGCGGCGAGGGGGCGCTCGATGGCTTCGCCGCCATCGCCGAAGCCATGGCCGCAGTTCGTGCAACGGCACCCCCAGCATCACCGATGGACGCTGCCCGCGAGGCCAGCATGCGGGAGGGCATCCGGGGCGCGGTGTGGGCCGGACACCGTCGGGTCGCCGTGGTGTGCGGCGCTTGGCACGTTCCCGCCCTTGCCGGCTGGGAGGACGTCGACAGCTCGAGCGCTGACGCCCGGCTGGCCGGTAGCGGCGACCGCCGTGGGAAGGCGGCCAAGGTGGCCGTGACGTGGGTGCCATGGGCCCACCATCGGCTGGCAACCGCCAGTGGCTACGGCGCAGGTGTGGCGTCGCCGGGTTGGTACGACCACGTCTTCAGCCACTCCGGACCGGACCTGGTGGTCCGCTGGTTCGCCCGGGCAGCCCAGTTGCTGCGCGCCGCCGATCACCCGGTCTCACCCGAGCACGTCATCGCAGCCAGCCGCCTGGCCACCGCCCTGGCGGCGTTGCGCCAGCGCCCGGCGCCCGGCCTGAAGGAGCTGTTGGACGCAGCCGACGCTGTCTTGGCCGAAGGTCGTACGGGCCCGCTCGCGCTCATCCACGAGCAGCTCGTAGTGGGGGACCAGCTCGGATCGGTTCCGGCTCAGACCCCAATGGTCCCGGTCGCCAAGGACCTCCTGGCGGCTCAGCGGAAGTTGCGGCTTCGCCCCGAGGCGGGGTCACGTGTCCTCGAACTCGATGTGCGCAGTCCACTTGGTCGGGGCCGGTCGCATCTGCTGCACCGGCTGGCCGCTCTAGGCGTGCACTGGGGTCGGCCCGCCGAGAGTCGGGGATCCTCAGGCACGTTCCGCGAGAGCTGGACCCTCCGCTGGGAGCCGGAGCTCGAACTGCTGCTCATCGAGGCGTCGTCGTGGGGAACCACGTTGACCGGAGCGGCCGCGGCCCGCCTACGCCACCGGGCCGCCGCCAGCGACACCCTGGTTGACCTGACAGGGCTGGTCGAAGCGGCCTTGTTGGCGGATCTGCCCGACGCCGTCGAACCGTTGATGGCCGCCCTGGCGGAACGGGCGGCGCTCGAGGGAGACGTCTCTCGCCTCCTCGATGCGCTAGGACCGCTGGCTCGGGCCCTGCGCTACGGCGACGTTCGGGGGACCGACGCGTCGGCACTCGCCCGGGTCGTCGACGGGCTGATCGTGCGGGTCGTGGTCGGACTCCCGGCTGCGTGCCGCGGCCTCGACGAGGACAGCGCTGCGGCCATGGCCGACCGCATCACCGCAGGTCAGTCCGCCCTGGCGCTGCTCGATCATCCCGCCCGTGAGCGGGAATGGCCCCGGGCGCTGACGACCTTGGCCGAACGGCCAGGTGTGGCGCCGGCCGTGCAGGGCCGGGCTGCTCGCCTGTTGCACGACGCGGGATGGTGGTCGGCCGAGAAGGTGGGCGTGGCGCTGTCGGCCGCGCTCTCCGTCGGTACCCCACCGGCTCATGGTGCCGCCTTCGTCGAAGGCTTCTTGGCTGGCAGTGGCACGGTGCTGCTCCACGACCGGGCGCTGCTGGGAATCGTCGACGAGTGGGTGATCGGGCTGTCCGCCGATGCCTTCGTGGATGTGGCACCGCTGCTCCGGCGGACGTTCGGAGCCTTCGATGTGGCCGAGCGGCGGCAGCTCGGCCAGCTGCTCTCAGCACGGGGCGACGGTCGTCCGGTGGCACCCTACGGCTGGGACCTGGATGAAGAGCGTGTCGGCGCGGCGTTGGCAACGGTGGCCGCCTTGCTGGGCGTTGGAGCGGCATCCGGGCGAGACCGTGGCCGCGAGCGCCGGTCGGGTCGAGACTGATGAGCGAGCTCGAGCCCGGCCCGGGCGGTGTCGACGGCGAGCGCCTGGCGCGCTGGAGGCTGATCCTCGGCGGCGCAGATGACGGCATCGGGCTTTCGCTGTCCGGTGACGAGGCCCGCATCGACGCCGCGCTGGCTGCGGTCTACGACGCGCCGCCCCGCAGCCGGGGCGGACGCCGTCAAGGCGGCCTGGGCGCCTCCGCACCCGGTGTCGCTCGTTGGCTCGGTGACATCAGGCGCTACTTCCCCGCCAGTGTCGTCCAGGTGATCCAGCGTGACGCCATCGACCGGCTGGACCTCAAACGGCTGCTCCTCGAGCCCGAAATGCTGGACGCGGTCGAGCCCGATGTGCACTTGGTGGCCACCCTGCTCGAACTGAGTCGGCTGCTGCCAGAAACCAGTCGGGCGACGGCGAGAGGGCTGGTGGCCAAAGTGGTGGCCGAGATCGAGTCACGCCTGGCGAGCAACACCCGTCAGTCGGTGACCGGCGCCCTCCAGCGGGCGGCCCGCATCAGACGGCCCCGCCCGGCGGACATCGACTGGGACCGGACGATCCGGGCCAACCTCCGTCACTACCGGCCCGAGCTCAGAACCGTCATACCCGAGAAGCTGGTTGGGTTCGGCCGCCGGCAGCCGTCGGTGCAGCGCGAACTGGTGCTGGCGGTGGATCAGTCGGGATCGATGGCCGACTCGATCGTGTATGCAGGCGTTTTCACCTCGGTGCTCGCCTCGATACGGGCCTTGCGAACGTCGGTCGTCGCCTTCGACACCGAGGTGGTGGATCTGACCGAGGTGATGCACGACCCGGTCGACCTGCTCTTCGGCATCCAACTCGGGGGTGGCACCGACATCCAGCGCGCGGTGGCCTACTGCGAGCAGCTGATCACGCGGCCGGCCGACACGGTGTTCGTTCTGCTGTCGGACCTCTACGAGGGAGGCGCCCGGGACGCGCTGGCGCAGCGGATGGGCGCGCTCCGACGTCGTGGGGTGATCTGCCTTGCACTGCTCGCGCTGTCCGACGAGGGCACGCCAGCGTACGACCGCGAGCAGGCCGCCGCACTTGCCGCCGAGGGCGTGCCGGCTTTCGCGT
>JAXDQG010000210.1:0-5660 GCA_034667945.1 Acidimicrobiia bacterium
GCAGAGGGCCCACAACAACCAGGCAAAGCGGCCGGCCCAACGCGGAGAAAGGCTATGCCTCTCCAGGCATGCTGATGTCGCGCCCGATGTCCCTCCCTTCGGCCCCCGCGGGTGCCGGCACCTCGACCACCCGCTCGTCGACGTCGTCGAACTCCAGGTGGAGCGCGCGAGCGATCACGGCATGCGCCAGGTACATCGTCGTGAAATACGTCAACTCGAGAAGCTGGACATCGGTCAGTTCGGCCCGGAGTTGCTCGAATAGCGCATCGGGTACGCGTCCCCGATCGAAGACCAAGCAGTCGGTGTAGGCGAGCACCGCCCGCTCGAGCGGCGTGAAGCAATCGGCCGAGCTCCAGGAAGGAATTGCTGAAATCCGCTCCTCGCTGACGCCCAAACCGCGCAGCGCCTTGCAGTGCTGGGAGAATACGAACTGGCTACCCGCCGCCCAGCCGGCCCGCGTCTGACCCAACTCGCGCAGCATCGGGTCGAGCTCTCGTTTGGAGCTCCGATACAGGTTGAAGCCCCTGACGGCGTGCTCCAGTACGTCGGGCGAGTTCGCGAACGCCGGCCACCAATCTCCCCGCGACCCGGTCGCCGTCCCTGGCTCTGAGACTGGATCGCGGTCCCCGAACAGCAGGTCGTACATCGTTGTCACGATCGGCGCCGTGGCTTCGGCGCGGGTGACCTGGTGCAGTCGTGGCATGGCGTTACCTCCTGAGTGGGATCCAGCTTGACGCGGGGTTGCGGCTGCGCGCCATCATCGTGCGGAGATCGCCAGCGCGACGAAGATGACGGACAAACCCATCGTCAGTCAAAAGACATAACCATGCGCGGCTTATCGTCTGATCGGCAATGCCGCGTAAAAGCGAATTGGTGACCCGAGTCATCGTCGGTGACCATGTGCCGATGTTCGCGAGGTGAAAAGCAATCAGTACTTCCCAGCCAGGCTGAACGGGAACGATTTGCGCATGTTCTCATTGACGCGGTCGGAGCTGGTCTCGTCCCGACGCAGTAGCTCATAGATCGCGGACTGTGCCCGCCAAGCGGGATTGATGCTCGGTGGGCGCGTCCGTCGAACGGATATATGGCGTCCACCTCGACATCGCATTCGATGATGGGAAGGGTGCGGTTCTCAATCCAACTGCCAGCGCTACGACTGGCCACCCGGCTACTGAACATCCGGCGATGTCATCTGCGCGATGTCATCTGCGCGATGTCATCTGCACCCCGGTCATCTGCCTTGGAAGTTCGGGAGACGGCGCTCAGCCATGGCTCGAACGCCTTCCGTCCAGTCGTCGGTCGTCCGTAGACGATTCTGCTGGGCCCGCTCACGCGGAATGGCGTCTCGCACGGCGTCCGCCAACTCACGCCGCATGGTCTGGCGGATGGCGGCCACGGCCAAGGGGGCCGACCGAGCGATCTCCACCGCCAGCTCATGGGCTGCGTCAACCAACTGCGGCAGGGGCGCCAGCCGGTCGGCCAGACCGATGGCCAAGGCTTCTTCGCCCTTTAGCCGAACGCCGGTGTAGAGCATCTCGATCGCTTTCTGCTGCCCGACCACTCTGGGAAGGGTGGCGGTCAGCACGAATCCGTGGTGGAACCCGAGCCGGGCGAAGTTCGCCGAGAAACGGGCCTCGGGGGCGGCCACACGAAAGTCGGCGATCAGCGACAGTCCCAGCCCGGCACCGATGGCGGCCCCCTGCACGGCCGCCACGATCGGCTTGTTCGTCTCGAACAGCCGATGCGCTTCGTCGTACACGCCCCGGCGGCTGCCGCCCGCATCGCTCCGACTTGCCGCATCGTCGCGGGTCGAACCATCTTCCGGGTTGAAGTCGCCACCGGCGCAGAAGTGCTTTCCTTCCGAGCACAAGACAACGGCGCGGCATCGCGCGTCCCGGTCGAGGTCGGCCAGCGCGGCGGCCAACGAGTCGACCAGCGCCAGGCTGATGTGATTGTTCGGCGGGCGCCGGATTTCGGCGGTCGCCACGTAGTCGTCGCCGAGCTCTACCCGCAGGTCTCCATAATCCGAGACATCGGTCATCAGCGGCTCCTTGTCAACGCGCTTCCCGGTCGAGCGGCGCACCACCCGCCCTCGCTCGGGGAACATAGTTGGACCAACGGCCGCCTCGAGCCGAAGTCGTCCGCGACGCACCGAGTCAGACCGTCGGGGCTGGTTTCCGAACCCGGGTGGCCAGCGGCCTTGATCAGGACGCTGGCCAATTGTGACGGCTCTCCGACGACGCGCCTGGCGTGTCAAGCGGTTGTTTGTCATATGGTTGCGCAGCTTCGTCAGGATCTGCGCCCTTGCCGTACGTCGCTCAACGCGCGAGCGCCACGTGTTGTACGTCGTAGAGCGAGTTCACTCGGCCGGGGGCAACCAAAGGGGGACCTATGAGAAGACACCCAGTCATCGGGCTGGCGGCGCTGGTCAGCCTCGCGCTCGTCGCGGCCGCATGCGGTAGCAGCGGTGACAAGTCGGCGAGCAGCACGACAGCCGCGTCCGGCGGTTCGGCCGGCGTGACCTCATCGTCGGTGACCGCGGCGGGAGGAAGCAGCGCCACCCGCCCCACCAGCCTCGACGCCTGGGAGGCGCTGTGGCAGAAGGAGCGGGCGGCAGTCGTCAAGACGATTACCGACAACAAGTACGGGAAGTCTGCCGATGGGAAGAAGGTCGACGGTCCGGCCGGTTTCACGATTGACCTGAGTAAATGTCCCGCCGGGTGGTCGGATACCGAGGGTCTGACCGATTCGTCGATCAAGATCGGCTCGACCAACTTCTTCTCTGGGGCCGCAGCAGATTACGGCAACTTGACCCTCGCCCAGAAAGATCTTTTCGACTATTACAGCAAGCAGGGGGCTTTCAAGGACAGCGCGGGCAAGACGCGCAATATCAACTTCATCTACAAAGACGACGCGTACGACCCGGCCAAGACGGTGCCGTTGACCGACGAGCTCATCGACTCGGAGAAGGTGTTCGCCGTGTTGTCCAACGGCACGCCGACCGGCCTCAAGGTTCACCAGAAGCTGAATGATCGCTGCATTCCCCAGCCACTCGAGTCGACAGCCCACCCAGCATGGGGTGATCCGGTGAACCACCCGTGGACCACCGGTTCGATCCTGTCTTACGCGAGTGAGGCGAACCTGTGGGGCAAGTGGGTTGACGATCACATCGCCGAGTTCGGGAACGGCAAGGTCAAGGTGGCGGCGCTTGTCGCCAACAACGACTTCGGAAACGCCTACGTGGCGTTCTTCAACGAGTACCTGTCGCAGTCCAAGAACAAGTCGCGCATCGAGTTCACCACCGAGAAGATCGAATTCAGCGCCCCGGTCGTCACGGACGCGATGACGACTCTGGCGGCCAAGCAGCCGCATGTCTTCATCGCCATGACCGGCGGTCAGCAATGCACCCAGGTGGTGCTCGAGGCCGCCCAGAACGGGCTGAAGGACAATGCGAAATACAACTTCCTCTCGGCCACGTGCAAGGGAGCGAGTTTCGTCGGCAAGGCGAAGGTCGGCGGGGACGGATCCGTCTCCAATGGGTGGTGGATCGTGGGTGGCGGCTCGGTCGATCTGAATGCGCCTGCTTACGACGCGGACGCCTACGTCGCGTGGGCCCGCAAGGTGCTCGCCGACGGCGGCCATGACTACAAGAAGTCTGGCTCGTTCAGCCTCGGCGTCTTCTACGCCTTCCCGGTGGTCCAGGCTCTGCGCATTGCCGGTGACCTGCCCGGCGGCCTCAATCGCACGAATCTGATACTCGCATTGCGGGCGATGGACATGACGCACCCGATGCTGCTCGACGGCATTCGATACAAGATGAACGGCAACGCGGACGCTTTCTTCGTCGAGGCTTCAGACATCTCCCGTTACGACTCGCAGAAGCAGGAGTGGGTGCAGCAGGGGCCGGTTGTGCAGTTGACTGGTGAGCAGAAGAAGTGCCAGTACGACCAGGCGACCAGCGCCTGCCGCCTTTACTGATGTACCGGGTGTCGACCTGATACCGGGCAGTACATAGGGCCTCGTGACGGCGGTGAGCATTTCGCCGCCGTCCGGGCCCGTGACCGCCAGCGGGAGTCCGAGGCTGGTCGAAGCTGGCGCGTCCAAGACGCGTCCTCGAAGACGCTGCTCAGGCACAAATCTCGTCGAACGAACGCGACGCACCGAGCCGCTGGGCTAGGTTCCCCGCCCAACTACGCCTCATCGTTTGTGGGGAGAGGCGCACGGAGCAATGGGGGACTTCTCAGATGGCTCTACGAACGCGCCCCTGGGTGCGCCTTCTCGCCGCGCTCGCCGGCTGCGCGATGGTCACCGCGGCCTGCGGAGGCGGTGGCGGTAGCGGCCCCGGCGAGGAGGGGGCCACGCCGTCCTCAGGCGCCATTCAAGAGCAGGCCAAACCACCGGCCGCGCCTACGGGCACCCTGCGGATGACCTCGACGCTGTATCCGCTCAGCCTCGACCCGCAGCGGGACACGAACTTCAAGGGCACATGGTTCTACCCGATGTACGACTCGCTCACGATGCAGGATGCCAAGGGCGAGCCGCAGCCCTGGCTGGCCACCAGCTGGCAGCGTCCCGACCCGACGACGTGGCGGTTCAAGCTGCGCACCGACGTCGTCTTCCATGACGGCTCGGCCTTCGACGCCACGGTGGTGAAGAAGAACATCGAGCGGACGAAGAGCGACAAGGCCAGCCCCCACGCGTCCATTTTCGCCCCGGTCAGCGAGGTGGTCGTCGTCGATCCGCAGACGGTCGACATCAGGTTCTCCACCCCGTCGCCCGCCTTTCCTCTCGAGATGTCCAACAACGCCGGGATGATGGTGTCCGGCAAGGCCATCGACTCGGGTGCGGACCTCACCCGCAGCCCAGCCGGGTCGGGCGGCTGGATCTGGGATGCGTCGAAATCGATCCCGAACCAGAGCGAGACCTACAACGCCAACCCGAACTACTGGAACAAAGCCGTCGTCCACGTCCAGCAGATCGTGGTCACCCACATCAACGACATCAACGCCCGCCACAACGCGCTCGAATCGGGCCAGATCGACATCGTCGATGACGGCGCACTCGGGCGGAAGAAGGACATGGAGGCCAAGGGCTTCCGGTCGCTGTCCTTCCCGGTCACCTTTGAGGGCATCATCATCATGGACCGGGCCGGCAAGATCTCGCCGGAGCTCGCCAATCCCAAGGTGCGGGAAGCCATCACCTGGCTCATCGACCGTGAGGGCTACCTCTCCGCCGTCCACAATGGCGAGGGCTCGGCCGCTGCCGGCCTGTTCCCGCCCGGAAGCAAGTGGCACGACCCGTCGCTCGACAAGCATCGGGACGTCGACGTGGCGAAGGCCAAGAAGCTCCTCGGCGAGGCCGGCTATCCGAACGGATTCAGCGTACGCGTCCCCTCCTACGCCGCCCTCGACCAGAAGCTCGGTGCATTCGCCCAGATGCTGGCTCCCGCAGGGATCAAGGTCGAGCTCGTCCAGGTGCAGTCGGGCGTCATCGCCGCCGAGTACCGCCAGGGCAAGTGGGCGATCGGCTACTCCCTGCCCCGCCAAGCCCACGCCTTCACCCAGTACGCCCAGTACATCTCACCCAAGGCCACCTACAACGCCTTCGCGCTCACCGATCTCGACGACCTGGCGACCAAGGCGCAACAGGCGGCGGCTCTG
>JAXDQG010000211.1:0-15586 GCA_034667945.1 Acidimicrobiia bacterium
CCCTTCCGACGCTGGCTCTTCGGACGCTGGCTCTTCCGACGCTGGCTCTTCCGACGCTGGCTCGAGAGTGATACCCGTTCCGCGCGCCACGGGACACTGCCGCCGTCACAGGAACACGTCGAGCGACGCGAGACTGGGCGCACCGACCAGCAGGCGGCCGCTCTCGTCCTGCAGCACCGGCACGACATCGTCGACGTTCAACTCGTCGAACTGCGTCTGCCACGCGCGCGCCAGCTCGCGGCCCGCATGCTCCTGCTCGGGGGACGGCTTTGGCAGCAGCATGTCCAGCACGATCGGCGAGCCGACGTCCAAGTCGCCGGCCCAGACCGCGTCGAACAACTTGGTCCTGTTGGTTGCCCTCGACCAGTGGTCCAGCGCGGCGAATCGCTCGATGGCGGGCAGCGAATGGGGCGGTCGGCTCGGAAGGCGAAGCCCAAGGCGCTCGTCCGGAGTAGCCGCTTGGACGACCTCGTCATAGGTGGCGGAAAGGGTCTTGTGAGGTAAGCCTTCTCCGTGAATCTCCGCCTGCGTGCGGACAGCTCGCCAGTCCACCTCGACGACGCCGTTCCGCCAAAGGGTGTCCAGTCGAGCACTCATCAAGGCGCTCCACGGACAGGCGAAATCGCCCCAGACCGTGAGCTGTGGCGGCATCTGCAGGTCAGTCATCGGTGGGTCGCTACCCCGCTCCGGTGTTGTCGACACACCCGAAATCCGCGACGTACTGGCCGACTCACGCTTCTTATAGACACGCTCCGACAGAAGCGTTGTACATGCGCTCGCTGTGGCCCAGAACGCGTGCCGGGCGGACGTCCGTGAGGACGTCCGCCCGTGCACAAGTCTGAAGGGCCACCGTGAGGCACCTACGTGATCAACTTCGGACCCCGTAGTACTCCTCGAACTTCTGACGCACTTCGCCAGTCAGCGCCACCGGCGTCTTGACCTTCGGCGCGTGCTTCACGGTTTCCTTGTCGAACGGAACGACAACCGTGCCGTTCTCGTCCTGATAGGCCCCCTCCGCTGGGACAAGTGTGTGCTTGGAATGCAGCAGACCCTGGTCGACCTGGATCCACGCGGGGCGGTCTTCGACCTCGTCGTACAGGACGTCCCCCGCTTTGCCAATCGGCTCACCGTGCTGACCTACCACGTCATGACCGGTCAGATGGGGCTGTTCGTGTTCCACGGTCGCCCTCCTTTCGGTTGTCGGTGTCCGCCCTCGGCGTACCCTTCACCCTACAGCGACCAAACTGTCAACGAATGCGCAAAACCGCGATCAATTGCGCGCAATCCCGCATATTCAGATGAGGAACGACCGGTCTAACTGTTCGTCCGAGACGTGATGCGCACGAACCACACAGCGTTCCCGCACGCGGCCGGGGCCCCGGATGAGAACATCCGAGGCCCACCTCACGAAGGCTCAGCAAGCGCGAGGCTCGATACCGGAGCCGACGTACCGCTCGGCTCAGTACGACGTGCGGACACGCCCGTGGCGTCGAGCCGACCACCGGTAGATGGCTAGAACGATGAGTGCGCCGATGATCGAGCCAATGATCCCCGAGGGTTGGAGTGCGCCCTGATTCAGGTCCTTGCCGAACAGGAGCCAGCCCAAGAACCCGCCTACGAACGATCCGATGATCCCGAGGACGAGGGTCATGCCCACTGACATCGGATCTGGACCGGGCATCAACAAACGGGCGATGAAGCCTGCGATGAGTCCGACGATGATCAGTCCAATGATGAATCCCAGCATGAGCTGCCTCCCAGACGTTAGCTGCGCTGAGCACGGGAGTTCCCTGCAAAGCGCACCGCCAAACGAGGGCTTCGTCAGAGCATTTCAGAAACTCGGTTGGCGGCGTGCCGGCAAAGCCTCTCGCGGGCGGTGGAGGCGACGCGTAACAGCTCGACCATCCCCTATGTGCCAAATGGGTGACGGAAGGGTGCCATAAAGGCGCCGAAGGATTGGCCTGGCCGGGCAGAATTGGCAACCGGGAGAGCTGGGCGAGTCCCCAGAAGTCAGCGTGGGCTCGGCCGTGTCCCACGGTCCTTGGCGACCAGCTCGAACCAGACCTGCGTGGAGCCGAATGTCTCCGTCCCCCAACGGTCCGCTAACCGATCGACGAGCATCAAACCCCACCCACCGACGTGTCCGATCGGCGGAGCGTCAGGCGCATCGGGCAACTGGCCCGAGCCGGGATCGTGCACGACGACCCGCAGCCGGACGCCATCGCTGGAGAGATGGATGTTGATGCATTGCTCCGGACGGAGGCCGGCATGGAGCACGCTGTTGGTCACGAGCTCGCTCACCAGCAGGCAGGCGGTGTCACGCAACTCAGCCGGCACGTAGGGCTCGAGCCCAGCGAGCGTGTGGCGAGCCACGCCAGGAGCTTGGTCGTCCGGGGGCAGGCAAAGATCAAGTGAGATTGGCCAGCCCGCCCGGCCCGCCGATTCGGCTCGATGCGGCTCTTCGTCCTCGCGTGATGGTGTTTGTGACTGGAACACCTGCCCACCCAGCCGACGTCTGACTGTCGCGGCCGACGAGCACGGTGCGTAGCAGCGTGCAGAACCGTGTCGCGTCCGGTTGTCCGGCGGCATTTACCTCGAAGTCGCCCCGGTCAAACCTCCCACGGACAGTCCCGGTCAAACCCCTGCGGACAGATCAGCACATCTTGCGCCCCGCCGGGCTGGCTCGCGCACCAACTCGAGCGCCGGCACGGACTGCCGGCGAGCCCGTCGAACCCAGCGAGATTCACGCCAACGGGCCGGCGCGAAACGGCGACGCACGACGAGCACCACGTCGTAGTCGCCGGCGGTCCGGCGAAGCAGACCGGTCACGCCATGAGCGGCGAGCACCTCACCGCGGGAGGGGACCTCCATCTCCCACAGCAGCCATCGCAGCTCACTGAGCTGCCGCTCTGCTGCCTGTCGCGTGGCCTCGTCGCACTCGTGCGCCGCGAAGGAGTCGATGGCCACCCACCCGGCCAGGGGATCCCCGATCAGCAGGCCGGCCCCGATCGGCTGTCGATAGGGCAATACCACGTGGACGAAGAGGCCCCCGTCGGCCCCATGCAGGCGCCGCAGCGCGGCGATGAGCGCCGGTCCAATGCCGGCGCTGTCCGCCAGCAGCAAGCAACGTCGCTGACGCGCCGGGGCGTCAGGCTTGGAGGTTCGAGGATCAACGGGGGCAGTCATGGTCCAAGGCATTCCCGGCGATGTGTCGTTCGTCACATTATCGAGCGTTGTGCCATCTGTCACACGTATCCCGCGGGAAAGATCAGCGTCCAAGCGTGATGTAGTCGTGCAGGACCTGCTTCTCACTCTCCAGTTCGTGGAGCCGGCGCTCGACGACGTCGCCGATGCTGACCAGCCCCGCCAGGCGCCCGTGCTCGAGCACCGGCAGATGGCGAACCCGACGTCGGGTCATGACGCTCATCAAGCGCTCGAGGCTGTCGTCCGGAACGCACGTCACGACGTCCGTGGTCATCACCTCGGCCACCGGACGGTCGAGGAAGCCGGGTCCGGCCTCCGCCAGACCGATCACCACATCGCGCTCGGACAACATCCCGGTCACGCTCACCTGGTCCACGCTGACCACCAGCGCGCCGATGCGACGTTGGCGGAGGGCATGGACGGCTTCGAGCACGGTCGCGTCCGGGCGGATGGTGGCGACCTCATGGCCCTTGTGCTTCAGCACTTCGTTGACACGCATGGTCTCACTTCCTCCGGGGATCGGCGGGTTGCGTGGCGAACCAACGCCGGGTGGGCCGAGTGTTGCGATGTCCCCTCACACACCTGTCGCAAACAGAGCTGCCGCAACCAGAGCTGTGATCGGGACCGGCCTTGACGAGCGCCCGTCCCGAGCACTGAGGAGGCCCTCTCCGCTCGGCTTCCGAGTGGTTCTCGGGTGACTGGGTTGTTGTCGGCAGGAGGTCAGATGCTGGTGGCCTGGCGGACGGCCGCGGCGGTGGCCCACAGGTGCCCGCCGATGTCGAGCCGCCTGAAACCGCAGGCCGAGTAGTAATCGAATGCCCGCTCGGGATCGAGCTGTCCGCTCGGGTCGAGGCGAAGGCACGTGCCGGGATCGCACGACTTCGCAAGCTCGTGGAGGAGCGCCCTCCCGACGCCCCGGTGGCGATGGTCTGGGTGCACAGTGTGCTCCCACAGCTCGACTGCGCCCACCTCGGGCGAGCTGGCGACGAGGTACCCGATCGGGACATCCGCCTGCCATGCCACCAGCACGATCGGCTCGCCCTCCAGGCCGGCCGGGTCGACCACCCGCTCCAGCTCCGGAGCTGCTGCCAAGTGCAGGTCGTCCAGCACGTCTTTGACATCGTCCGGCTCTTCGCGACTGATCAAGGTGGTCATTTCGCTCCCTCCACGGTGGACAACGCGACCTCGGTGCCCAATGCACCGAGCGCCGCCGAGACGATGAGCTCGCGATCACGGACCGGGTCGAAATCGTCCAGTCGCAAGGGCCGCCGGAGAGCTCCCGTGGCCGCCGCTGCCCTGACCCGACGACCGTGGTCGGCGCCCGCACCGGTCAGCAGCTCGAGCAGCCTCTCGTCCTGACGAGCGGCCCAGCCCCCGACGTCGGCCTGGCCCCGCACGGCCGGATCCCTCGAGACCAGCCGGTAGACGTCGAGGTGCTCCACGATGAGGTCGTAGTAGCCCTCGAATGCCCGCCTGGCGAAGCCAGCCCGCGGTCGGCCCGCCAGGTCTTCCAAGAACTCGTCGGCTGCCGTGAGGAACGGCTGGACGATGTTGCGTAGGAGATCTTCCTTCGAGGCGAAGTGGTAGTAGAGCGCCGGCACCGTGACGCCGACGGCCCGGGCGATTTCCCGCAGGGATGTTGCGGTGTAGCCGCCATGGGCGAAGAGCTGAAGCGCGGCCTGAGTCACCCTGTCGCGGGTGGCGGGGGTGGAGTGGTCCACCGCGCCGTCCGACATGCCGGCCAGCCTACTGAGCGTTCAGTAAGGAGGAAAGGGCCAAATGGTCACCAACATTGATGAACAGCGACCCCCCGGTGGCCCGGTGGCGCTACACGCGCCTGCTGATCAACAGCTCGGCGATCAGCGCGGTCCAACCGGTCTGGTGGGTCGCGCCCAGGCCGGCTCCCGTCTCGGCGTGGAAGTACTCGGGGAACAGCAGCAGGTCGTGCCAGGCGGGATCGAGCTGGAAGCGCTGGTACTCCCCGAACAGGGGACGGCGGCCGTTCGGATCGTCGAGGAAGAGCGACGCCAGGCGTGTGGTCAGGTCGTCCGCGGCCCGAGCGAGGTTGACCTGATTGCCCGAGCCGGTCGGGTACTCGATGAGGAACTTGTCGCCGAAGTACCGGTGATATCGACGTAGCGCCTCGATGACCAGGAAGTTCACCGGCATCCAGATCGGTCCCCGCCAGTTCGAGTTGCCTCCGTAGAGCCCGACGGTCGACTCACCGGGCTCGTAGTCGACACTGCCTTCCACCCCGGCAACCTCGAGCCGGAAGGGGTGGTCGAGGTGGTAGCGGCTGAGCGACCGCAGCCCGAAGGGCGAAAGGAACTCACCCTCGTCGAACAACTTGGTCAGCACCCGCCGAAGGCGGGTCGGGTCGACGATGGCCAGCAGGCGGCCCTCGCCCGGCTGGTAGGCCGCTCCATGGGAGACCGGCTCTGCGTGCTCGGGTTTGTGGTCGAGGAACCATTGCAGTCGCTTGGCGAAGCGGGGCATTCGGGCGAGCGTGTCGACGCCGAGCGTGAGCCCGGCGCACAGCGGCAGGATCCCCACCATGGAACGAGCTCGGAGGGGTACCGGCGGGGAGCCGGCCATGCTGAGGACGTCGTAGTAGAAGCCGTCTGTCTCGTCCCACAGGCCCTGGTTGTTGATGGCCCTCGCTATGTAGCAGAAGTGCTCGACGAACTTGGTCGCCAGATCCTCGTAGGCATCGTCCTCTCGGGCGAGGACGATGGCCATCTCCAGCAGGTCCAGCGCGTAGCGGCCCATCCAGGCGGTGGCGTCGGACTGGCCGAGTCGATCCTCCATCGGCACAGCGGAGCGATTGAGTGGGCCGATGTTGTCGAGGCCGAGGAACCCGCCCTCGAAGACGTTGTCCCCGCCGACGTCCTTGCGGTTCACCCACCACGTGAAATTGAGCAGCAGCTTGTGGAAGATGCGCTCGAGGAACAGCCGGTCGCGGCGCCCGTCGATCTCGAAGACCCGCAACGCGGCCCACGCGTGCACGGGCGGGTTCACGTCGCCAAACGACCACTCGTAGGCGGGGAGCTGACCGTTGGGATGCATGTACCACTCTCGGCACAGCAGGATGAGCTGGTCTTTGGCGAGCTGCGAGTCGACCCGGGCCAGCGCCACGCACTGGAAGGCCAGGTCCCAAGAGGCGTACCACGGGTACTCCCAGGTGTCCGGCATCGAGATCACGTCCGCGTTGTTGAGGTGCCGCCAGCCGCTGTTGCGGCCGCCGCGGCGATCGACCGGCGGCGTCGGTTGGGTGGGGTCGCCGTCGAGCCAGCGTTCGACGTCGTAGTGGTAGTACTGCTTCGACCACAGCAGCCCCGCACAGGCCTGGCGCACGACCAGGGCTTCTTCCCGTGAGAGCCCGGGAGCGAGCTCGGCGTAGAACTCGTCGGCCTCACGGGCCCGCCGGACGAGCAGGGTGGCCGCGTCGTTGCCCGGTCGTTGGCCGGCAGGGCTGAGACGCAGCAGCACCCTGGCCGTGCCCTTGGGCGGCACCGTGAGCGAGTACCGCAGCGCTCCCTTGGTTCCCTCACCTGCCGGGTTGACCGTGGGGACGCCGGTCAGGACGTGGTCGGCAATACCGTCCTTGGGAAACGGCTGACCGCCGACGCCCCACAGGCGGAGGCTGTTGGACTCGTTGTCGCACACGAGCACGTCGAGAGGCGGGTCCTGACCGGTAAGGACCATCCGGCCCAACATGGGATGGTCCGCCACCAGGCTGCCGTTGTCGGCCCGAAGACACGGCCGGGCGGCGTTGGTCTCCCACGACCAGGTGTTGCGGAACCAGAGCGTCGGCAACACCTGCAGCGTCGCCGGCTCGGGCCCGGCATTGCGGGCCACCAGGCGGATCACCAGGTCGTCAGCTGCCTCCTTGGCGGTGTCGACGGTGATCTCCCAGTAGCGGTCGTCGTCGAACACGCCGGTGTCGAGCAGCTCGAACTCCGGATCGGAGCGGGTTCGCCGAGCGTTCTCCGCCACCAGCGATGCGTAGGGAAACTCGACCTGCGGATAGAGATAGCGCCACCGCATCCACGAGTGGGAAGGCGTCGAGTCGAGGAAGAACCAGTACTCCTTGGCGTCCTCGCCATGGTTCCCCTCGGTCCCGCCGAGCCCGAAGATGCGCTCTTTGAGGACGGCGTCGCGTCCGTTCCAGAAGGCGAAGGCCAGGCAGAGGTACTGGTTGCGGTCGCAGATGCCGGCCAGGCCGTCCTCGCTCCAGCGGTAGACGCGGGAGCGGGCATGGTCGTGGGGGAAGGAGCGCCAGGCGTCGCCGCTCGGGCTGTAGTCCTCGCGGACCGTGCCCCAGGCCCGCTCGGCCAGATACGGCCCCCAATAGGTCCAGGAGTCCCGGTTCGATCCCATTCGCTGTCGCTCGGCTCCGACCATGCCAGCCAGTGTGGTTCGGCCGACGGGTCGTTGTAAGCCCGGCCGGGCAACGAGGAATGCGGCCGGGGGCCGCACCTTTGCGGTCCGAGCGGGGTAAAGATGGCGGGCATGGCGATCTCGCCCGGCTCGGCGCCACCGCCCACCTCGGCTTCACCGCTCACCCTGGCCATCGATATCGGGGGTAGCGGGTTGAAGGCGTCGGTGCTCACGCCGGACGGCACCTTCATCCATGAGCGGGTGCGCATACCGACGACCTTTCCGTGCCCGCCTGCCAAGCTGCTCGACGACCTCGAGCGGTTGGTCGCTCCCCTGCCGACCTACGACCGCGTGTCGGCCGGCTTCCCGGGGATGGTGCGCGGCGGGCTGGTGCTCACGGCGTCGAACTTCGCCACCGAAGGCGGACCAGGCACGAAGGTCGACCCTGAGCTCGTGCGGCAGTGGGAGCGGTTCGACCTGGCAGGGGCCTTGGCACAGCGCCTCGGTCGGCCGGCCCGGGTGGTGAACGACGCCGACATGCAGGGCAGTGCGGTCGTGTCGGGCAAGGGTTTGGAGATGGTGGTCACGTTGGGCACCGGCGTGGGCACTGCGCTCTTCCACGAGGGTCGCCTCGCCCCACACCTCGAAGTGGCCCACCACCCGTTCCGCAAAGGTGAGACGTACGACGAGCAACTTGGCGATGTGGCTCGCAGAGAGATCGGCTCGAAGCGCTGGAATCGGAGGGTGGCGCTGGCCGTCGAGAATCTCGACCGGCTGACGGTCTACGACCGCCTGTACATCGGTGGTGGTAACTCTCACCGGGTGACGGCGGTCCTCGGACCGAAGGTGACGCTGGTGGACAACACCGCAGGCATCGTCGGCGGGGTGCGGATCTGGGACATCCCGATCCTTTGAAGTCTGGAGGGCAGTTGGTGCTTTACGCGCTCGATATCCCACCCAGAGTGATATCCAGCGAACGATGGGCGGCGGTTCTCGTTCGACGGGGTGCGTCGAATCGACGTCGAATCGATGGAACCCGTGGGTCGACAGACTTGAACGAGCCCGCACAAGCGGAATTTTTTACACTTCACGGCAGAATTCACGATCCCGGGGCCCGCGGGCGCGCACCGCACTCCGGCCCCCCGCTGGAGCGACGAAGAGCTTGCCGTTCGGTGAACCGCGCCGACTTCTCACCGCCCAGCGCGCTACAGCCGCCTAGCGTGCCCTCCATGGCACGGTTCCCCGCGTCGCCTCGTGCCCGGCACCCGGTGACCACAGCCACAGCCGTTGGCGTACGTCCGCGGCGATCTCGGGAACTACCTCGGCCATGAGTTGGTCCTCTACGACCAGCGGTGGCCAACGCTGGACCCACTCGCAGAGCTATCGCGCCCATCGCCCGATGGGGACCCGGGAGTGACCGCGTGCCAGATCCCCTGCCTCAGCTCACCCTCTCGGCCGCCCGCGACCTCATCGCGCGCCGATGCTTCGAAGCGGCCCCCGCCTCACAGAACGGCGTGCCCGCGTCGCACGGTCGGGTGGGCCTGGAATGCGAGTGGCACGTCCGCCCACTCCTCGCGCCAACCGACGACGTACCGCTGGACGAGCTCCGCAGCTGGTTGACCCCGCTTGCTCCGCTGCCCGGCGGGAGTTCGATCACCTACGAGCCGGGCGGACAGCTCGAGCTGAGCTCGGCTCCCTGCACAGGCGTGGGTGCAGCCATCAAGAGCATGGCCGCCGATCGCGACTTGGTGACCGGGCTGCTCGAGGAGCATGCGGTGGAGCTCGTCGCCACGGGCGTCGACCCGCTGCGGGCGCCCCGTCGCCAACTCATGGCCCCCCGCTACGACGCCATGGAGGCCTTCTTCGACCTCGATGGCCCCGAGGGTCGCATGATGATGAGCCGCACCGCGTCGGTGCAGGTCAACCTGGACGCGGGTGCCAGCGAGGAGATGGCCGAGCAGCGCTGGCGCCTGGTCCACCGCATCGGTCCCCCACTGGCCGCGGCCTTCGCCAACTCGCCCGTGGCCCTGGGCAAGCCGACCGGCTGGCGCTCCACGCGCCTGGCCAACTGGTTCGCCATGGACGCCACACGGACCGCGCCCGCTTATCGGCCCGGGGTGGGACCGTGCGAGTCGTGGGTCGAATATGCCCTCGCCGCCCGGGTCATGCTGATTCGCACGGGCGGCGACTGCTACCAGCCCATCCGGGACGGTATGACGTTGGCGGACTGGCTCGAGCGGGGGCATCCGGCCGGGTGGCCGACCGAGGACGACCTCGATTACCACCTGACCACGCTGTTCCCGCCCATTCGGCCGCGAGGCTGGCTCGAGCTACGCTTTCTCGACGCCTTGCCCGACCCTTGGTGGCGGGTGGCCGCCGCGGTGACGACGGCCTGTCTCGACGACGAGGTCTGCGCCGGTGCTGCCGAGCAGGCCACCGAGGACATCGGTCATCTCTGGTGCGAGGCGTCGTCACTGGGATTGACCCATCCGGCGCTCGCCCAAGCCGCCGAATCCTGCTTCGAGGTGGTGCTGGAAAACGTGCGCCACCTCGGTCTCGACGCCACCACCGAGGCCGCCTGCGCCGACTACTTCGATCGTTACGTCGCCAGGGGCCGTTGCCCCGCCGACGACTGGATGTGACACCCGATGCCAGCCGACAGCTCCACGACCCGCGCCCCCGAAACATGCGCCCCCGAAACCCGCACATCAAAGATCGGCGCCGCCGAGACTCGCGTCCCGTGGCGCCCCGACCTCGTCGCCAAGGAGCTCGAGGCGGCCCGCAGCCGGACGCTCACGCTCCTGGACCCCCTCGACGAGGCGACCCTCGTCGGCCAGCACTCGCCGCTGATGTCGCCGCTCGTTTGGGACCTGGCCCACATTGGCAACTACGAGGATCAATGGCTGCTCCGGGCGCTGGGCGCGAGCGGTCCGGGCGCGCGGTACGACGAGCTGTACGACGCCTTCCGCCATCCGCGCCGCACCCGCTCGACGCTGCCCATGCTTCCACCGAGGGAGGCCAGGCGCTACGGCGCCGAGGTGCGCAAGGCAGTCCTCGACGTGCTGGAGCGCACCGACCCGGCCGCTACCCATGATCGCCTCCGCCGCCATGGGCTGGTGTACGGCATGGTCGTGCAGCACGAGCACCAGCACGACGAGACGATGCTGGCGGCCCTTCAGCTGTTGCCGGGCGAGGGCTACCGGCCGTTGGCGCCGCCACCTCCGCCCGGCCAACCGCCGAGGGAGAGCGAGATCCTCATCTCGGCGGGTCCCTTCGTCATGGGCACCGACGGCGGGTTGGCCGGCGGCCCCTCGAGTTGGGCCTACGACAACGAGCGGCCGTCCCACGTCGTCGATCTGCCGGCCTTCTGGATCGACACGACGCCGGTCACCAATCGGGCGTACCTGCATTTCATCGAGGCCGGGGGCTACGACGATCCCCGCTGGTGGCGAGCCGAGGGCTGGAAGTGGAGGCGGGAGGCCGCCGTGGAGCACCCGCAGTTCTGGCGGCGCGAGGGGAACGGGAGCTGGTCGCGCCAGCGCTTCGGCTACTGGGAGGACCTTCCGGCGGACGAGCCGGTCCAGCACGTGTGCTGGCACGAGGCCGACGCCTACGCGCGGTGGGCCGGTCGACGCCTGCCCACCGAGGCCGAGTGGGAGAAGGCCGCTGCCTGGGATCCCGTGCGCGGATGCTCGCACCCCTATCCCTGGGGACAACAACCGCCCGACAGCACCCGGGCCAACATGGGACAACGCCACTACGGCCCAGCGCCCGTGGGCGCCTACCCGGACGGCGCCAGCCCCAGCGGCGTGCTCGGAATGCTGGGCGACGTCTGGGAATGGACCGCGTCCGACTTTCTGCCGTACCCGGGCTTCGTGGCCTTTCCCTACCGGGAATACTCCGAGGTCTTCTTCGGGCCCGACTACAAGGTCCTGCGGGGCGGTTCGTGGGCGACCGATCCCACGGCCACACGAACCACGTTCCGCAACTGGGACTTCCCCATCCGACGCCAGATCTTCGCCGGATTCCGCTGCGCCCGCGCTGCCTAGCCGAGCACACCTCGCCGAAGACGCTTCCCCCCGACAGGAGCCAGTACATGGACCGGCGCGCCCGCCTGAGCATCGACGTTCATCTGCATCCCACCGACCTCGATGCGGCACTCCGCCACGACGTGGACACCGGCCTGACCGCCGCCCCCAAGGAGCTGCCACCGAAGTGGTTCTACGACCAACGTGGATCACAGCTCTTCGACGAGATCACCCGCCTCCCCGAGTACTACCTCACCAATGCCGAGACCGAGATCCTCCGCCGAGAGGCGGGCGAGATCGTCCGGCACTCCGGAGCGGACACGCTGGTAGAGCTGGGCTCGGGGACGTCCACCAAGACACGCATCCTGCTCGACGCCTTCTGCGGAGCGGGCCTGCTCCGGCGGGTGGTTCCCTTCGACGTATCGGAGGCGACGCTCCGCGAGGCCTCCAGCACGCTGGCCAGGGAGTATCCGGGCGTCGAGGTGCATGCCGTGGTGGGCGACTTCGAGCGCCACCTGGCCCACATCCCGACCGGCGGGCGGCGCATGGTCGCCTTCCTGGGCTCCACCATCGGCAACCTCGATCCGGCGCAGCGCGTGAAGCTGCTGGAAGAGCTCCGTGCCAGCCTGGCGCCGGGAGACTCGCTGCTCCTCGGCAGCGATCTGGTGAAAGACGTCGACCGCCTGCTGAGCGCCTATGACGACGCAGCCGGCGTGACCGCGGAGTTCAACCGCAATGTGCTGCGTGTGCTCAACCGCGAGCTCGGGGCCGACTTCGACGTGGACCGCTTCCGGCATGTGGCCCGCTGGAACGCCGACGATGAGCGGATCGAGATGTGGCTGCGCTCCGCGGGAGTGCAGACGGTGACGGTGCCGGCCCTCGGGCTGACCGTGCCCTTCGGCGACGGCGAGGAGATGCGCACCGAGATCAGCAGCAAGTTCCGGCCCGAAGGGGTGGCGGCCGAGCTGGCTCGCGCCGGGTTCGAGCTGCGCTGCTGGTGGACGGACGGCGCCGGGGACTTCGGTCTGAGCCTGTCCGCCGCCGGGTAGCACGCTCGTCGGGCGGCGCCGTGGACCCTCGAACCGCAAGCCACAACTTCGCAGGACAAACCCGTTGTCCGACCAGTGGGACCGTTCGTCGCGGCGCGAACCTGGTGGGCGCACCTCCCCGGCTCGTGGGGTGCATTCCAGACGTTTGCTCGGCAGCCTGGTCCCGAGCCGGATGGGCCCACCATCCACCCCGCCCAGCGGTACCGCCGGGTCGGATGGGTCGCACCGCAGGGCAGCGGGTGACGGGACCGGCTTTCAGGTGAGTAGCTGAGAGAGGAGACCGAGATGCAACTCGGTGTTGTGGGGCTCGGCCGGATGGGTGCCAACATCGTGCGGCGACTGCTGCGCGCCGGGCACCAGTGCGTGGTCTACGACGTCCACCCTGACGTGGTCGACCAGCTGGCCGCAGAGGGGGCGACACCCGCCACGTCGCTCGACGAGTTCGCCGGCCTGCTCAGCTCGCCTCGGGCCGCGTGGGTGATGGTGCCGGCGGGAATCGCCGGCCAGTCGGTCGCCGAGCTGGCCAAGCGCTTCGAGCCGGACGACGTGATCATCGACGGCGGCAACTCGTACTACCGGGACGACATCCAGCGCGGACGCGAGCTGGCGGAGCTCGGCCTCCACTACATCGATGTGGGAACCTCGGGCGGCGTCTTCGGGCTCGAGCGGGGCTTCTGCCTGATGGTGGGCGGTGAGGTGGAGCCCGTCCGCCGCCTTGCCCCGCTCTTCGATGCGTTGGCGCCGGGGTTGGATGCGGCCGCTCGCACGCCTGGTCTCAGTGGACCGCCCAGCCCGGCCGAGCAGGGTTGGCTGCACTGCGGGCCCCACGGCGCCGGCCATTTCGTGAAGATGGTGCACAACGGTATCGAGTACGGGCTGATGGCGGCCTATGCCGAGGGCCTGAACATCCTGCACAAGGCGAACGTTGGTGCCCGCGACCAGTCGCACGATGCCGAGACGGCGCCGCTGCGCGATCCGGAGTATTACCGCTATGAACTGGACATCGCCCAGATCGCGGAGGTGTGGCGCCGCGGGTCGGTGGTGGCGTCGTGGCTGCTGGACCTCACGGCTGCGGCCCTGGCGGAGGACCCGGAGCTCGAGCACTTCTCGGGCCGGGTGTCCGACTCGGGCGAAGGCCGTTGGACCGTGCAGGCCGCGGTCGACGAGGGCGTCCCCGCCCATGTGCTCTCGACGGCCCTGTTCAACCGGTTTGCTTCCCAGGGCGAGGCCGAGTTCGCCGACAAGATGCTGTCGGCCATGCGCAAGCAGTTCGGCGGGCACCAAGAGAAGACGAGCTGAACGTCATCTGCCCCGACGCCACGACATGCCCCGACGCCACGAACCTGCCCCGACGCCACGAACCCCGTCCCGACGGCACGAACCCCGCCCGATGACACAAACCCGGCCCGACGGCACGAACAGGACCGACCAGACCCGCCCAGCGGGCGAGACCCGATAGAGATCGAGTTCGCATGCCCGAGCAGACACCGTTGATCGACCGGACCGCCGAGTGGTCCGCCCTGGCCGCCCATCACGACCAGCTGCGGGAGACCGATCTGCGCAAGCTGTTCGCCGACGATCCGGGCCGGGGCGAGCGGTTGGTGCGGGACGCCGCCGATATCCACCTCGACTACTCGAAGCACCTCATCACCGACGAGACCGTCCGGTTGCTGCTGGCGCTGGCTCAACGAGCGGGGCTTCGGGCTCGCATCGATGCCATGTTCGCCGGCGAGCACATCAATCTGACCGAGGACAGGCCGGTCCTGCACGTGGCCCTGCGCATGCCGGCCGACACCCATCTGCTGGTGGATGGCGTGGATGTGGTCGCCCAGGTGCACGCGGTGCTGGCCAAGATGCGCGACTTCTCGCGTCGTGTGCGTGCCGGCGAGTGGACCGGCTTCACCGGCAAGCCCATTCGGACGGTGGTCAACATCGGCATCGGCGGATCGGACCTGGGGCCCGCCATGGCGTACGACGCCCTCCGCGCCTACCGCGAGTCGTCATTGCAGTGCCGCTTCGTGTCCAACGTCGACGGAGCCGACATCTGGGCGGCCATCTCCGATCTCGACCCGGCCGAGACCCTCTTCGTGGTGTCGTCGAAGACGTTCACCACGATCGAGACTATTACCAACGCCACGACAGGCCGGCGCTGGCTCATCGACCGGCTGGGCGACCCCGCGGCGGTGCGAAACCATTTCGTGGCCGTGTCGACCAACACCAAAGGGGTGAGCGATTTCGGCATCGACCCCGTCAACATGTTCGAGTTCTGGGACTGGGTTGGTGGACGCTATTCGTACGATTCCGCTATCGGACTCTCGCTGATGATTGCCATCGGGCCCGAGAGCTTCGACGAGATGTTGGCCGGGTTCCATCAAATCGACGAGCACTTCCGGACCACACCTTTCGAGCGAAATGTGCCGGTTCTCATGGGTCTCTTGGGCGTCTGGTACAACAACTTCTGGGGTTGGGAAACGCACGCGGTACTCCCCTATGCGAACGATCTCGACCGATTCCCGGCCTACCTTCAGCAGCTCGACATGGAGTCGAACGGCAAGTCCGTCACGCTCGACGGGCGCTCGGTGACCTATCAGACCGGGCCCATCGTCTGGGGTACTCCTGGCACGAATGGCCAACACGCCTATTTCCAGCTCCTGCACCAGGGCACGAAGACGGTGCCCGCCGACTTCGTTGGATTCATCGAGCCGAATCATCCCCTGCCCGAGCACCATGACCTGCTCATGGCCAACCTCTTCGCCCAGACCGAGGCCTTGGCCTTCGGACGGAGCGCGGACGACGTGCGGGCGGCCGGCGTGCCCGATCGGCTGGTGCCGCACCGGACCTTCGCCGGCAACCGACCGAGCTCGACCCTGCTGGCGCCGCGGCTGAACCCGCGAACTCTGGGCCAACTCGTCGCTCTTTATGAGC
>JAXDQG010000212.1:0-5305 GCA_034667945.1 Acidimicrobiia bacterium
CGAAACCTGGGCCGAACACTGGAACGACAACCCCAAGCCGTTCCTGTGGACCAAGACCGCCGACGCCATCCTCGCCAAAACACGCCGAGCACGAGCAGCCCTGGACGCTTCAGCTACCTCCGCGACGAACCACTAGCGTGCCAAGAGAGAGCTAATCCACCGCCAGCGGGGCGACGACACTGAAGGTGGCGTCTTCGTCGAAGGCGTCGGCGTCGGCCGGCCGCTCGTCGAGCCACAATTCGCCGTTGCGGTGCCTGATGTAGTGATTCGGGGCGTTGTACGACCTGAACGAGCCGAAAGGCTCCCAGGCGAAGGTGGCGTCGAGATCGAACTGCTTGGCGTCCTCCGCGTTCTGCGGTCGATCTTCAAGCCTGATGCGACCGTCTCGATGGCGGAGAAAGGCCTGGGGGACGTTCTTAGCCTGAAACGACAAGAGCTGACCGTTGGCGAGCCCGTCCATGATCAAGAACGTGGCATCCTGCCGGTCGCTATCTGATTCGATAGCGGTGAGCTGACCTAAGCCATTCTTGTGCCGGATGAAGGCTTCCGGAATATTGACCGCTTCCAATGAGGCAATTGCTCTGCAGATCATTGCCGCACCTCCAGACTCTTGGCCCGGGTCAACGATACGTCGCATGAGGTGCTGCTTCCCTACCTTCCGCGCGGCTTCAGGCGTCATCCAATACATAGCGAGGCCCCGGCCCTCGCTGGCCGGCCTGGTCGTCGGCGTTGACCAATCGGCAGACGCGCAAGGACAGACATCCGCAGCCGATGCACCGGTGCAGCCGCTCGCGCAATCGCTCCAACATGGCGATCTGCTGATCGATCCGAGGTCGCCAAGAGCTCGAGAGACGTTCCCAATCCTTCTCATTGGGTGTGCGATTGTCGGGCAGCGAGGCCAAGGCCTCGCGGATCTCCTCGAGCGACAATCCGACTTGCTGGGCCACCCGGATGAACGAGACGCGACGCAACATGTCGCGGGTGTAGCGGCGCTGCCCACCCGGAGAGCGGGTGGCATGGATGAGGCCCTCGGCTTCGTAGAACCGAAGTGCTGACGTAGCCACCCCGGTGCGTTCGCTGAGGGCCCCGATGGTCAGCTCGGCGGTCATAGCTGAACGGTAGGACGCTGCATACTTGGACTTCAAGTGAAGTTGAGGAATCGGTGGCCCAGGCGCGGCTCACCTTCTGCCCACGGCCGATAACGTCAGAGACCGTGAGCCCGGAAACGCTCGTGCACCTGCGGCGGGCCCGCGACCTCATGGACCGGCGTTACATGGATCCGCTGGATCTCGAGGCTGTGGCGGGTGAGTCCGGGTTCTCGCGGTACCACTTCGCCCGCAGCTTCCGGGCGGCGTTCGGCGAGTCGCCTGGTGCCTACCTCACCCGCCGCCGGGTGGAGCGGGCCAAGGATCTGATCCGATCGGCCAACCTGACCATCACTGAGATCTGCTACCTGGTCGGCTTCTCGAGCCTCGGCTCGTTCAGCGACAAGTTCTCCACCCTGGTTGGTGTCTCCCCGAGTGCGTACCGCCGGCAGCAGGTCGCCAAGGGCGGTCCCCCACCGGTCCCGGGATGCTTTCTCATGGCCTGGTCGCGCCCCCGTCCATGAGCGACTCGCGGAGAGCAAGCACGGAGAAGCCACCAGCGATCAACCCTCGTAGGTTCCTTCCCGATGATCCATCGGAGGACAACATGATCAAGGCCATGTCGCACGTCTGCATCTACGTGCTGAACCAAGACTCGGCCAAGGCCTTTTACACTGAAAAGCTCGGCTTCGAGGTCCGAGAGGACATCTCCATGGGTGACGGGTTTGAGGGTGCCGGAGCCGGCTTTCGCTGGCTCACTGTGTCTCCTCCGAACCAGCCGGAGCTCGAACTGATCCTGGCCGATTGCAGCATGGGTCACGATGCCGAATCGGCCGAGCAACTGCGGACGATGGTAGCGAAGGGCGCGCTCGGACCGGGTGTTTTGGCCACAGACGATTGCCGTAAGACCTATGCAGAACTCCGAGCCCGAGGAGTGGAGTTCATGCAAGAGCCGGCCGAACGACCATACGGGATCGAAGCGGTGCTGCGCGACGATTCGGGCAATTGGTTTAGCCTGACACAGCGGGTAGACGGTCAAACGTGAAGCCAATGGGGACGCCGCCGGGTTACTCGACGGCGTCCCCAATCGCACCCCTCCGGCGGCCCAAAGCCGCCCGCTAGTGTTTGACGTAGAACGACTCGCGCTCGCGCGACGGCGGCACGATGGGAATCTCGTCGTCGGACAGGGGCTTCATGTACTCCTTGCGGGCCAGCGCCTGCTCGATGTACGGCGCCAGCTCCTCTTCTTTTCGCGCCAAACGCACTTCACGGTCCTCGGCAAATTCCGGCAAGACCTCGTCGGCGAAGAGCTCCAAACTCTCGCAGATGTGCTCGTGCCGGTTCTTGCCGCCTTGCTGCAGGAAGATGACCTGGTCCACACCGGCGTCTTGGAACTGGCTCACCAACGTGCGGTAGTTCTCCGGCGTGCCGATGCCCGGGGCGATCACCGTCGGGAGATCCGGACCACGGAGTTCCTCATACTCGTCCCACAGCCGGCTGCGCCCCGGGCGGGTCTCATTGGCGACGAGGGCGTTGACGGCATATCGGAAGAACTGGAAGCCATCCACACCGCGGCGCTGCGCCTCTTCCGGATCGTGATGGATGGAGAACCCGGCCACCAGCGCGATGTTGGCGTTGACCCTGTGCCCCAACGGGACGCACTGCTCACTCTTGATGATCGAGTAGTAGATGTCGGCCCATTTGCGGGCTTCTTCGGGGTCCACGAAGCTGAACGCCAAGGCGCCGAGGCCGTTGCGGGCCGCCACCTCGATGGTCTTCCGATTGGTGCAGGCCATCCACATGGGCGGGTGCGGCTTCTGGCGGGGTTTGGGCACCACGTTGCGGCACGGCATCGAGAAGCCCTCACCCTCGTAGCCGGGGTAGGGCTCCATCACCATCATGTTGGCGATCTGCTCGGCCGCCTCGAGCGACAGCTCCTGTTTGCGCCGGGCATTGATGCTGTATCCGCGAAGCTCGAGCCGGGTGGCACCCTCGCCGATCCCGAACTCGATCCGGCCGTTGGAGATGAGATCCAACATGGCGACCGTCTCGGCGGTGCGCGACGGATGGTTGTAGTTGGGGATGACCTGGCGGATGCCGAGCCCGATGCGTATGCGCTCGGTCTTGGCCGCCAAGGACGCCAGGAACACGTCCGATGCGGAGCAGTGCGAGTACTCCTCGAGGAAGTGGTGCTCCACCGCCCAGGCATGGTCGATACCGAGCTTGTCACCCAGGATCACCTGCTCGGTGGCTTCCTGGACGATCCGATACTCGGAATCCTCATCCCACGGCTTGGGGATTTGCAGCTCGTACATCAATCCGAACTTCACGACATCACCTCGGTAGTTGCCGATCTTGCGGCAGCGAGCTCAGCAGGTTGCAACAGACAGCTGACAGGCACCCGCATCAGTCCCACGACTTGAGGACGGGAAGCACCTCGTCGGCGAACAAGCGCATCGAGGCCTGCGCCTCATCGAACGGAATGCCGCCGAAACGGAAGGCAGTGGTGTACTCGAACTCGCCGATGATCTCACGCCGCTTCTCGAGATTCGCCAAGATCTGATCTGGCGTGCCCCAGGACGTGGCATTCATGAACATCTGCAAGAAGCCGCTCTCACCCACCCGGCGAAGCACCTCGGCCGCCTTGGCATAGGCGCTGTAGCCCTCGGTGACACTGAAATGGTCGCCCATCACCTCGTAGTGCTCGAGCAGGCTGCCGAGATAGGTCCCCATGTACCGGTGCGCCTTCTCCTTGGCCTCATCAGCGTCGGCCATGCACACACAGAAATCGGCGGTCATCAGCCTGGGTGCCGGGCGGCCATGGAGCTCCTGGAAACGGCGACGATACGTCTCGATGGAGGGCATGCGATGCTCCCAGGCACGATCGGCGAACATCGTCATCCGACCGGCGAAGCGAGCCGCCGCCTCCACGGAATCGTCGCTGGAGGCCACCGCATAGAAGCGGTCATCGAACGAGCGCTCGGGCCGCGGGCGGATCTCGATGCGGGGCTGGGGGAAGTAGGGCCCATCGCCCTCGATGAATCCGGTGCGAAGCGCTTCGAGCACCATGGCGGTTCCCTCGTCGAACCGTCCACGAGATTCGTCCATCTCGACGCCTCGGAAAGGCGCATATTCACGGCGGGACAGGCCTCGGCCCACGCCGAAGCGGAGGCGCCCCTTCGACACGTTGTCCAGCAATGCGATTTTCTCTGACACCCGCAACGGATCATTCCACGGCATGATGACGGCCGCAGTGCCGACGTCGATGTTCTCGGTGACACCCGCCAGATAGGCGAGCAATTGCGTGTTGTCGGGGCAGAAGGAGTAGCCGAAGAAGTGATGTTCGGCCGCCCAGGCGACATCGAAACCCACCCGGTCGGCCAGCTTGGCCAGGCCCAGCTCTTCGTCGTAGACCTGCTGGTCGGTGATGCCCGTCCAGCCGTCGCTGGCAAATGGCATGAGGATTCCTACGTCCATGCTGCTTCCTTTGTTTGCTGGCGAATTGTTTCTACCGCAATCCGACCACAGGTCCGAACCGGGGCCCATCCGAGAACGTGCGGGGCTGGTAGGTTCGGCGCCTTCCGTTGCCGGTTCGGAGTGCGGTGTGGTTTCTGAGGGAGAGGGCGGCGAGGCGGCTGAGGCTTACCTTCGTGTGCGCGAACGCGAAGGTCGGATCCTCGCCGATCAGCTGGTCGCTGACCTTCCTATCGTGCCCGACGATCACCCGCACGTCGCCGAGTGGCGTCTCCGCGCTGATTCGGCTGAACGGCTGATCGGCTACCTACGAGGACTCGGGCGACCGCTGAAGATCGTGGAGCTCGGCTGTGGCAATGGGTGGCTTTCGAGCCATCTGGCCCAGCTCGAGGGCAGCCAAGTGGTCGGCGTCGACAACAACGCAGTTGAGCTCGAACAGGCTCGGCGAGTCTTCGGCCGGCAGGAGAACCTGACGTTCGGCCGGGCCGACATGGTCGAGGACGAACTGCCGATCGATCGGCCCGACATCGTCGTGATGGCCGCCGCGCTCCAGTACGTGCCGGCACCGGGCCCGTGTCTGGCCCGGATTGCCCGAACCATGGCCGCGCACGGCGAGCTGCACGTGCTCGATACCCGGATCTATGAGAGCGCTGACGTGCCAGCAGCGCAGGAGCGGAGCCGGCGGTACTACGAGTCCGTCGGTGTGCCGCAGATGGCTTCCCACTACCACCACCACGACTGGGCCG
>JAXDQG010000213.1:0-4197 GCA_034667945.1 Acidimicrobiia bacterium
GAGGCCGAGTTGGCTGCGTTCGACGCCGATCTCGAAAGAGCGGTCGACCTCCGGGGGCAACTCATCGAGATCGGCGAGTCCGAGCAGGTCGCAACCACGCTCGCCGGTCAGCTTCGAGCCAATGCATTCCAGAAGTGGCTGCTCGACGAGGCGCTCATCCGGCTGGTGGATGGAGCCTCCGAGATTCTTCATCAATTGTCGGTGGGCGCCTACACGCTCACCCTCGACCGCAGGTCGGGGAACTTCGCCGTGGTCGACCATCAGAACGCGGATACCGTTCGGTCGGTCCGCACACTGTCGGGCGGCGAGACTTTTCTGGCATCGTTGGCCCTGGCGTTGAGCCTGGCCGATCAGGTGGTCGAGCTGGCCGCCGGCGGCTCGGCCCACCTCGAGTCGATCTTCCTCGACGAGGGCTTCGGCACCTTGGATCCCGAGACGCTCGACACGGTGGCGGCCGCCATCGAAGAGCTCGGGAGTCGGGGCCGCATGGTGGGCCTGGTCAGCCATGTTCGCGACCTGGCTGAACGGCTGCCGATCCGTTTCGAGGTCCGCAAGGGTCCTACGACCGCAACCGTCGAACGGGTCATGGCATGACCGGCTGGAGGTGGCGGCTCCGCACCTGGTTACCCGACTACGACTCGCCTCGGGCACCGACGGGAGGAGCGTCCGCGCCGCGGGTCGATGCCGGGCTCGAGACCATCGAGCGGTCGTGGTCGGCCCGGCGACCGCCGGCCCTCCCCAGCGAGCCGGGAGCAGCGGTGTTCGTCGACGGGGTGCAGCGCATCGATGCCTGGGCCGACCTCGAAGGCCCGGACGGCGAGCGCACCGAGGCACTCTTCGCCTCGGTGGCGGCGGGCGCAGTCCGGGTGGAGCCAGGTGGCCGGGCACTCTTGACCGAGGCACGGGTACGACGGCTGCTGGTCGGCGGACCTCCCGGCCAGGTGGCTGTCTCGAGCGGCCGAGGCGAGATCTATGAGCCGTGCCCCGTGCGCTCCACGAATCATCAGGCGAATGATCAGTCGTCAGGTCCTGCCGACGAGAGCGAGAGGTCCGAGGGCATCGCGTTGGAGGTCGCTCTCCAGGTGGCGCGTGACGCCCTCGAAGTGGAGGTCGCGGCGGCGGCATCCGACGAAATGGGGGCCCTCGTGGTGGTGGATGGTCCCCTGCATCACCGCGACCACCTGGTGGGCGCGGTCGGTCACATCAAGAGCCACCGGGTCGAGTACCTCACCGACCCGTGGCTGCGTCAGGTGGTCGACGGGCTCGAGCCGGGCGAACGAACGCCGCTGTTCCTCATAGATGCCGGGTGGACCCGCTGGTCCTGGTACAGCCGCCTCGGGGTGCCTTCGTCCGCCCGCAGAGCGTCCCGCACCGACGACGCCAACGGCTGGGCGGCCCTGGTGCGCGGCGAAGCCTCGGGACGGCTCGACGTGGCCGAAGCCGGTGCCCGGGCAGATCGGGCCACACGAACCGTGGCCCGCTTCGCCTCCTCGCCAGTGAAAGATTCGCGTGCACCACAGAACCTCGTGCCCGTCGGGGGTCTCGAACGCATCCTCCGCCATCGCCTGGGCGAACGGGAGCTCCTGGAACGGTCGCTCCGCCTCGCCCTGGCCGGCTGATGGTTCTTCGCCGGGCGACCCGAGCTGGCCTTTCGCGGTTGCGCCCGTCTCGGGGCCATGTGACGCTCTGCTCCCAGACTGCCCGAGCTGCTCGTAGCGCGCACGGTCAGCCCAGCCGGAGGAACAGGGCACATGGCGACGGCCACGATGACAGTTCGGGCGTTCCCCACGATGGGAGCGGAGGTCACCGACGTAGATCTCCGTCAACTCGCCGAGCCCGCCCTTGCCGCCCTATTCGAGGCATGGTGGCAATACGGGGTCCTCGTCTTCCCCGGTCAGCACCTCACCGACCATGAGCAGGTGGCCTTCTCGCTGAAGCTGGGCCGCCTCGAACGGTTGATCGCCCGCAAGAAGCCCTCCGGCCTGGGGCGGACGGACAAGATCGGCAAGTTGTCCAACATCGGCAGGGACGGCCGGCCGGTCCCCGAGAGCTCGAGCCTGCACCTCTTTCTCAAGGGGAACCAGTACTGGCACGCCGATTCGTCCTTCAAGCGGATCGGCGCCAAAGCTTCGATGTTGTCGGCCTGGGCCGTTCCCAGCAGCGGAGGTGAGACCGAATGGGCCGACATGCGCCAGGCCTACGACGCCCTCCCTGCTGCCGAGGAGGCGTACTGGAGCGACAAGGTCGCTGTGCATTGGTACTGGTACAGCCAATCGCTGGTCGGGGGCACCGATGTCCTCTCGCCGGAGGAGTGGGCCGCGCTGCCACCCGCCCGGCATCCCGTCGTCCGCACCCACCCCGATTCGGGACGCCGATCGCTTTACATCGGCAGGCATGCCAGCCACCTGATCGGCGTGGATGAGGCCGAAGGCCGGCGCAAGCTGCAGGAGCTCCGCGATTGGGCCACGCAGCCCAAATGGGTCCACACCCACCGATGGGCGCCCGGTGACGCCGTGTTGTGGGACAACCGCTCGGTGCTGCATCGGGGGAGACCGTGGCCGGCTGGCGAAGCCCGAGTGATGAAACGCACCACGGTCGCTGGCGACGGTGACAACGAATGGGCGATCGGCGAGGCGTGAGGCGGCTGCGCAGCCCGGTCTCAGCTCGGCGGGCCGGGAGCTGGGCCGATTGGTCGGCGCTCGACCTGGGACGCGGCCAGTACGGCACCGGCCGCGGCGACAACCAGCAACCAAAGCACCGGCCGGTATCCGCCAAGCTGCTCGTAGAGCACACCGGCCAGTACGGGCGCCGCCGCGAGGGCCACGGTGCTGGGGAGGGCCAGCGCGCCCGCGATCGAGCCGTAGTGCCGGGCGCCGAACAAGTCGCCGACCAGGGTCGCCCGCAGCAGCGTCGACATGCCCCGACCCGCCCCATAGACGATCACGAAGAGCCAGACGGTGGCCGTGTTGGTGCCGGCGGCCAGGATGGCGAGGCCGACGGCGAAGGTGGCGAAGACCAGCGTGGTCACGCGCGGGCGAGACACTCGACGGGAGAGCGGTCCGAACAGCAGGCGGCCAGGCAGCTGCATGGCACCCAACACGCCGGTCGCAGTCGCCGCGAAGGCGGCGGTATAGCCGCGTTCCTGCAGGTACGCGACCTGATGGACCGCCAGGGCGGAGGTCACGAACGACGAGAGGACGAAGGCTGTGGCCAAGAGCCAGAACGCCGGGAAGCGTATGGTCCCGCCAAGCGAGTACGCCGGTGGTTCGTTCAATATGCGATCCGCGGCGTCCCCGACGGCAGCTGAGCCGCTGCGGCCAATACCGGCCGGTGCCCGCAACACCAGCAGGTGCAGCGGGATCGTCACCAGCCCGAGCACGGCCGCCAGCACGATGAGCGCCTTCCGCCAGCCGAATGAGGCGATGAGCTGATTCTCGAGGGGCAGGAAGATGAAGCTGGCCAGGCCGGCCACGAGGGTCACCGTGGTGAGCGCCGCCCGGCGACCCTCGCCCGGAAACCACTTCGTCACCACCGTGAAGGCCGGCTCGTACAGCACGGTGGCCATGACGACCCCGGCGGCAACCCATAGCGCGTAGAACGCGGCGAGCGACCCGACTCGGCTCCACCCGACCACCAGTGCCGTTGCCGCTATGGATCCAGCGGTCATCAGGGCACGAGGGCTGTGTGCGTCGAGCCAGCGGCCAACCCACACGCCTGATGCACCCTGTGCAGCCAGGGCCAGGGAGAATGCCCCGGTGATCTGCACCCGGCTCCAGCCGAGGTCCGCCTCCATCGGCTTGAGGAAGACCGGGAAGCCGTAGAACAGCACCCCCCAGGACGTGGTCTCGGTGATCGAGAGGGCGACCACTACCGCCCAGCCGTAGGACGGTCGCCGGGCCGTCACCCCAGCGGTCCGAAGCGCTCCAACAGGGGAAGGTAGCGATCGAGCGTCGAGAGCTCGTCGTAGGGCCGCACCATCAGCGCCGCCCAGGAAAAGCCCCGCTCGGCCAGCGTCTCCAAGGTGGCGAGGTCGGCCTTGGGGGCGTAGGCGCCCAGCGTGATCGTCTCGAAGTCGCGCCCGGCTTTGTCGCAGCGCCGCCGCAACTCGTCGATCGGGGCCACCTCCATTGCATCCGGCCCGGTCGGCATCCAGCCGTCGCCGTACTCCACCACCTGGTCGAGCATGTCGGCCACGGC